>CAYGOH010000036.1:0-14335 GCA_964351385.1 uncultured Sphingobium sp.
TACGGCATCGGAGTACATGCGGATCATGGCTCTGCTCGATACCGAAGCCTGGATCGGACATTGGTCGTGACCATTCGCGCCAAACGACCAGCCTCGAAATTTGCTGTCAGGAGGCGGGACGAGACGTATTCGGGCCTCCATCGGCATCCTCTTTCCGGGCGTGCTCGGCCATCCGATCTCGTAACGCCTGCCAACGGGAAATCTCGGCGGGCGGCGCATCGGGCGCCGAACCTTTGAACCAGAAATCGAACCAGTCGAGGTTGCGCCGGTAGACCGCGAGGCGATGGGCCGGTTGCCATTTGACGTGGTCTTCGTGAGGGTAGACGAAGAGATCCACCGGCGCATCGGCTTCGACCAGCGCCGTATAGGTCTCCAGTGCGGGCAGAAGCTCATTGTCCGAAAGCTGCATGAGTACTGGAAACGCAACGCGCCGGGGCTGCTGAGCCCATGAGATTTCGTTCCAGAATCCCGGCGCGTTGTCCGACTGGCGCGGCCAGCCTGTCCGAACGTACTGTCGCGCGACGGCCGGGCCGAGCATGGCCAATTGCGAACGTTCCCAGCAGCAGCTGCTCATGGCGGCGACCGCGAAATACTCGCTGTGAAGACCCGCGAACTGCACCGTTGAAGCCCCGTCGCTAAGACCGGTGATGCCGACGCGCGCGGGATCGGCAATGCCGCGATCGATCAGCGACTGGACGGCTGTCTCGATCGACGACAGGACATTTTTCCTGTCCTTGAAATCCACAAGATCCGCCTTGTCGAGGTCGGTATAGCTCGTGGCGTCAGGGACAGCGACCGGCGAGCGCGGACGCTGGATGCTCAGCACCGCATAGCCGCGACCTGCAAAGGCCTGGATGGGATACTCGTCGCCCGTTCCGCCCCGCAGGAAGCCGCGCGAGATATACTGGACGACAATAAGCGGATAGCGCTGGTCGGGTTGGTAACCGGCCGGATAGACAAGGTCCCCGAAGCTCTCGGTGCCATAGGCGGTCTTCCATGTGAGCCGCTCGACCTTTCCAAGCCGCAACTTGCCGAATTCCGGGTTCGGATCGAACAGCACTTCGTCCTGCCCGGGAGCAAACCGAAGTAGGCTGATATGCCGTGGCGCACTGGAGCCTTCCTCGACGCAGACCAGGTCATCCTTCAAGGGGGCGCAGTCGACCAGCAGGCCGGTCGTGACGTAAAGGCGTTTGACGGCTTGCGCACCGGGCTTCCATTCGTAGATGGCGGTCTTGCTGTTGGCCCAGCCTTCGAGGTGCGTGAAGCGGATCCGCTGGCCGTCGGCAGACCAGCCCAGCAAGGTCGTGACCGATCGGCAGGCTTGCGCCTCGCAACTCATGGGCGATCCGGTAGAGTCTTCCGCCATCAGTTGCGGATGCGGTGGAAATCGTTTCGATAGCGTCGGCTTGGTCCAGGCCCGTCTTCCGGATGGCGAGAGCGCAACGGCAATCGCGCCCGGCGGGCCGCGTGGTTTGTCATCCTGCAACAAGGCTGCTTCCGCCGGGGATGCCGCTCGAACCTTCCCGCTGGTCAAATCGAGCGTGAAGGTCTGGACCGGGATCGGTGGCGCGGGAAACGGCCGGGTGGAGGCGTTGGGTGCGAACCGGTTATCGAAATGAAAGCCGGAAAGGCCCTCCTCCTCGATCTGGCTCCACGCCGCGTGTAGAGCGGGACTGGCCGAATAGACGATCGTGCGGCCGTCCCTTGCGATCCGGAAATCGAGTATATCGGTATCGGAATGGGTGACGGGAGCACTGCGGCTCCCGTCGATGTGTGCCCGCCATATTTGTATGGTGGTTCCCGTGCGTTTCAGGAACGCGATGGCCTTATTGTCGGGAAACCACCTTGGCGTGATCACTTTTGCGAAGCCCGAGGGGAAGTCTGCCTTTCCTGGTAGCTCAGGGAAGCGCCAGCGAATGATGTCCGGATGCTGATCGACGAGCACGGCCTGCGCGCCGGGGCGTGCCTCCATCACGGCCATGCCTTGGCAATAGGTGTTGCTGCGCGGGTCAGCCCGGTGGATCTCGAATGCCAGCCATTTTCCGTCAGGCGACACCGAAACTATCGGCTGCCGCATATCGGGGATGGAGCCCATATCGCGCAGTTGTACGAGGTCGAGAGGGGTCAGTGCCCGATGCAGTCCATCCTCGTCCAGCTTGCCGGGAACGAGCGAACCGCAACCGACAGGGGCTGCCGAAGCCCGTTCCGCATAGAGAAGGCCAGCTACCATCAGTGCCGCTGTCGCCGCTTGGGCAAGGATGACCCGCATTGTGCTTACCAGGCCTTGGAAAGGCCGAGGCTGACACTTCGGCCTATGACGGGGTAATTGGTGGCATCGTAGGTCGGTGCGGCCGCGGATGAATTGCGGATCGTGGCCGGCATCTCGTTGAAAATGTTGAGCAGCGAAAGCGTGATCTCGATGCCGGAGAGAAATCCTGCCGTTTGCGAGGTCCGTACCTGCGCGACGGTATCGACGCTGGTATAGGAGCCGACACGAACGAAAGGCTGGTAGCGGTCATCGAGGGTTCCGCCGATATAGGTGATACTCGGGCTCAGCGTGAAATCGCCGCGCTGCCAGGTCGCACTGCTCCTCGCGCGCCAGTGCGGGGGATCGAAGATCGTGCCCGCGCGCTGGATCGTCGGTTGACCGTCGCTCAGCTTCTGGTTGCTCTTGAGGTAGCTGACCGCAGCATTGAAGCCCAACTGGTCCCCGCGTGCGAAAGTCAGCTGATAGTCCGCCGAGGCATCGACGCCCTCCAATGTCTGGCTTGCCGCATTCTGCAGGCTGTTGTCGACGATCGCGCCGACATTGGCGGGATCGAAGGGCTGTCCGGTCTGATTGACGAGCCCGAGCGGCAGCTCGGCAATGACCGCGTTCACCTGGTCTGCCGTCGGATTGTAGACGATCAGCCGGTCGTAGATGTCGTTCCCGAAGACCTGAGAGGACGAGGTCGCCGGTTGAACGACCCGGTCCTTGTAACGGGTATGAAAGTAGCTGACCTCCAGGCGAAGTCCCTCGGCGAATGTGGGCGTTGCGGTCACCGTGGCAGTCCAGGTTGTCGCCTTTTCCGGCTTCAGGTCCGGGCTGACGCCGCCGAGCAGGAGGACAGGCTGACCGCCCGGCGCTGCCGGTACGAAGTAGCTTGCATTGAGGAGATTGCCTTCGGGGACCTTGTTCATCTGCGCCAGTGTCGGGGCCTTGAACGATTTGCCCCAGGTTCCCTTGATCGCAAGACCGCTGACCGGTTCATAGACAACGCCGAACTTGGGTGTCGTCGTGCCGCCAAAACGCTCGTAATCCTCGTAGCGCGCGGCACCCGTCAGCCGAAAGCGATGAACCAGCGGCACGCCGTTCTCAGGAGCAACCAGCGGAAGCGAGAGTTCGCCATAGCCGAACCACACGTCCTGCCCGCTCGTGTAATCGACAAGCGTGCTGGTAATGCCGCCGCGCGTCGAGCGGATGTTGGCATCTAGGCTGACAGACCGCCACCCGCCGCCCAATGCGAGCCTGGCCTCTCCGCCCGGCAGTTGCAGAACGCCGCCTTCCGCGCTCGCTTCCAGCGTATCCAGGATGTTGTCATAGAAGATGCGGTTGCGGGAGGATTCCTTGCCACTCAGATTGGTCACGGTTTCAGCATCGGAATCGCTGCTGCCATGGACATAGCCCAGCGTTGCGAGCCATCCGCCCGGCAAGACCGCCTTGATACGCGGGGCGATGGACCAGGATTTGACGTCCCGCTGCGCCGCCGTGCCGTTCACCGTGAAGTCGCCTGTGGCGAGGAACGCCAGCGCCGTTTCCGAATGCCGTTTGCTGAACTGGCCGTCGAGCTCGACACTGAACGTGTCGTTGATCTGCTGATGCCCGGCAAGGACGGCGCTCTTTTGATTCAGCGAGGGATACAGCGTGGTCGAGCCGTCGAGCGTAGAGGTGATCGAGCGCTGCCCGGCCGCCACGTCCGTGGAACGGCTGAAGTCGCCTGCCACCATGAAGCCGCCGCCATCCCAGCGGCTGCCTGTCACGACATTGTACTGCTGCTGGACATCGCCGCCTTCGGTCGCGGCGCCCAGGCGCGCGGAAACCTTGCCGCCCTCGTAGTCCTGGCGAAGGATGACATTGGCGACCCCGCCGACGGCATCCGAACCATAGAGCGCAGAGGATCCGTCGGCGACGATTTCCACCCGGTTGATCGCTACGAGCGGGATCGCCGAAATATCCACGCCCTGAACAACGGAATCGTAGGCCGCACGGTGACCGTTGATGAGCGTGAGCGTCGCGTCGGCGCCAAGGCCTCGCAGGTTCAGGGTCGAGGAGGAGTTGAAGTTTTCTGACCCCTCCTGGACACTGCCGATGACGCCGGGGTTCTGTCCGCCTGCATAGTTCTGCGACACGCTGCGGGCATAGGCTCCAAGATCGGTGATACCGCGCCGTTCGATCTCTTCGCGGCTGCTGGCAACGACGGGCGAGGTTGGCACCGCGCCGCGTATGCGCGATCCGGTGACGGTGATTTCCGGTCCTATGGCGGCAGAGTCATCTGCCGACTGCGGCGAACGGGAGTTCTCCCGAATGAATACGGTGCGTCCGGAAACTTGCGCGGTAAGGCCTGTCCCCTTGAGGATGAGCGCGATGGCCTCTGCTGCGCTGTAGTGTCCCTTGAGGGCTGGTGCGCGCTTGCCGCTCAGGGCCTTGGACGTTGCGGCCAGTTCGAGGCCGGCAGCGCGCGTGACGGCATGCAGCGAGAACTTGAGTTCTTGCGCCGGGACATCGAAATCGCGCCGGGTGTCCTCCTGTGCCTGTGCGACCGAGCAGATCGCCGTGCTGGATAGAATGGCCGCGAGTATTAGCCGGCTCTTGTTGTCCATGTCCTTGCCCCTGTGGAGCCCGCGCTGTGTGCGGGCATCAGGGCTAGACGGGACAAGGCCGAAACCGGTGCGCGAAAAGATGCAAAATATCTATCGCGGCCGCAGGATGAGCTTGCCCGGTTGGCTTCTATCGACAGTCAGGTCGAGCAGAATGGCGAGCTTGCGCGCGACAGCATCGGCATCGCGAATGTCGAGATCGACGAAGATCTCCTTCTGCAGAAGTCCCGGCTCCGACACTGAAATCCTGCTGCTGGAATAGGCGTTGGTCTGCGCGATGATATCGCCGAGCGGCATGTCTTCGAAGCTCATCGTCCCGGACAGCCATCGGCCGTCTGCGGCGGGAGCGGCCTGCGGAACCGGCATGACAGCCTGCCGGCGCGATGCAAATTCCAACTTCTGGCCGGGAATAAGCCTGACAGGGGTGTCCTCGTTTGCGGATGAATTGTGCGCCATGGCGACTTCGACTGCGCCGCGCATCAGGTGAACGCGAACCTTGTCGCTGACTTCAACGTCGAACACAGTTCCTGTCGCTGTGACGCTTCCGCCGGGTGTGAGTACCACGAAAGGCCGCGAGGTATCACGTGCGACTTCGAAGCGGACGCGGCCGTGGGATAACTCGATCATGCGCCGGTCCGCCGAAAAGCGGATGGCAATGGCGCTGTCCCCGTCGAGCGTCACAACCGATCCATCGGGGAGCCGCGTGCGGCGAATGTCATCGGCATGGGAAGACCAGGATTGGGCGACTGTGGGGGCGCCGGAAACGATGTCTTTGCCGGGCGTTTGTTGGCTGCGTAGCACCAGGAACGCGGCCGAACTGGCTGCCAGGACAGACGCGAGGACCGCGACTGCCCACACGAATCCTGAATTGCAGAAAGGCCTTCGTCTTGTCGCTCTCGTGTCTGCCGGGTCCAAGTCGAGCTGAGCGGCACTCCATGTGGCGAGCCGCATTTCCCGGGCAACGCGGTTGTACACGATGAGGTGGTCCGGGCTGCGCACGATCCAGCATTCAAGACCCGCCCGGTGCCGTTCGGGATCACCGGCCATCTTCATCGCCCATTTATAGGCCTGGCGTTCGATCCGGTGCATCGGCCTTGAACGTCCTTCTGCTTTGCCAAGACTCACCGATGCCTCCGGCTCTGGTCGAGATGGGCAATGGCCTGCAGCATGTCGCGCTTTACCGTAAAGACAGTGAGGCCGAGGCGTGCGGCGATTTCCTTGTAGGTATAGCCTTCGACGCGGCTGAGCAGAAAGACCTTCAGCACTCGTGGTTTGAGCTGGCGCAGGACCTGCTCGTAATGGGCAAGCTCCTCGCGCGCTTCGAGTTGCTGGTGCTGATCGTACTCGACAGGCCGGTCCAGTCCTTCGACCAGGGGGACCGAAATCTGCGCAAGGCGGGTCGATCCGTGCTGGGCCCGGTCGATGAGCAGATTGCTGGCGATCCGGCGCAGATAGGCCTGCGGCGTTGCCATGTGCGTCGAAGGGGCTGCGCGCAGGAACCGGGTGATGGCTTCCTGCGCGAGATCGTCCGCCTCATCGGGGCTAGCGAACCTTGCCTGCCTGCGGAAGAACCGGACGAGCCTTGGGCGTTCCGTGCAAAGCAGGTCGGTCAGTTGCCGTTCCCGCTCCACCGGGTTGATGGTGCCAGCATGGGAACCGCCGGTATCGACGTAACCGGACGCTTCGTCCAGGGCAGCGGACGAACGCGGTGACAGGTGCGGAGAGCGCATGGGCAACACAGCCTGCGCCGGCCAAATACGAAGCGTTCCCGGCAAGCGGGACATTCGAAGCTAAGGTGTGCCGTGAGCCGAAGTGCTCCAGCCGACCGGCCATTGCGGACGGGCGTGTTGATGCCTGGCAGGATGATCCTGAGGACGGTCGCCAGCATTTCCGTCTCATCACCGGAATATGGAACAAACCATGGACTCCGGCAAGCCCTGGCGTGAATGAGGGGAGGGAGGGGTGATTAAATTGTTGCAAGAAGGCGTAATTATTGTGTGCCGTCGCATGCAATTGGCGCTGGGCAATCTTGCGGTGTTGCGTTTAGGGTGACGGTCCATGCGTACGGGAATTGATCATCTTCCACCGGCCAGGCAGCGCGAGCTGGAGCGCGTCGTCGGCGTCATCTTCGAGGAATTTCGCGAGGCGACCGAGCATGCGACCGGTCCGCGTGCCCGTGCGCAAATCCTGAAGATCGTCCTGTTCGGCTCATACAGCCGTGGCGATTGGGTCGATGCGCCGCTCTCGGCCAACCAGTACAAGAGCGACTACGACATCCTCATTATCGTCAGCCAGAAGGAGCTGGCCGATCGGGCCAAGTACTGGGCCAAGTGCGAGGAGCGGCTGATCCGCGAGTACATGATCGAGAAGGCGCTGCGCACGCCGGTGAACTTCATTGTCCACTCGCTCCAGGAAGTGAACGACGGACTGGCCCACGGCCGCATTTTCTTCCTGGAAATGGCCAAGGAAGGCATCGCCCTTTACGAATCCGACGAGCGCGAACTTCATCAACCCAAGCCGAAGACGCCCAAGGAGGCGTTAGCTATGGCGAGGGAGTATTTCGAGGAGTGGTATCCCAGCGCCGGGGAGTTCTTCGACGATTTCCAATCAAATTGTGAGCGGGGACGCTTCAAGAAGGCCGCCTTTGAGCTGCACCAAGCAACCGAGCGGCTCTATTCCTGTATGCTGCTCGTCGTGCAGAACTATACGCCCTACAATCACAACATCGCATTCCTTCGCACCCAGGCGGAGCGCCTTGACGGGCGGATGGTCGGCATCTGGCCGGAAGGCTCACGCCGCGAGCGGGCGATGTTCCAGAAATTGAAGGAAGCCTACACCAAGGCCCGCTACTCCAGGCACTACCGGATCAGCGAGGAAGAGCTGACCTGGCTCGGTGAGCGCGTCGAGGAACTTGGGCGGGTGGTCCACCTGATTTGCAGCGACAAGATTGCCGAATTGGAAAAGGCCGCTGCGCCGGTCTGAACGGTGTTGCTGCTTGCACCAATGTACATGAACGATTAGATTTTAATCAAACTGATTGAAAGCAAATCGTATGGTGGCTGTTACCCGCGTTATCACCGCCCATGTGTCCGCCGACCTGGCGGACAAGGTCGATGTCCTGGCGGAACGGATGGACCGGTCGCGTGGCTGGATCATGAAGCAGGCCTTGACCGCATGGATCGACCAGGAAGAGGAGCGGCACCGGCTTACGCTTGAAGCGCTGCATGATGTCGATGCCGGCAATGTGATCGACCATCAGAGCATCGTCGCCTGGGCCGAGAGCCTTTCCACGAAAGATCCGCTGGCACCGCCCTTGGCATGAAAATCCAGTGGACCAGCAAGGCTTCTTCGGACCTTGTTCGCCTTCATGAACATCTGAAACCATTCGCGCCCGATGCCGCGGCGCGCGTTGTCCAGGAATTGGCCCGTGCGCCGGGTAGGTTGCTGGACTACCCTCGCCTCGGCGAGAGGCTGGATGCCTTCGATCCTCGCGAGGTACGGCGAATCATCGTTGGCAATTACGAAATACGCTACGAAATTTCGCAGGCTACGATTTTCATTCTGCGTCTCTGGCATTGCCGGGAAAATCGGGGCGCTGGTCCCGATAACTGAGTATCCTCGATCAGGCGGCGCTTAATCGCTGCTGGAATGCGCTCTGCCGCCCGAACCGCACTGGCAGCACGATGTCATGAGTATGCGCGTCAGCGTATCGAATAATTGATCCATCATTTCGCGAAACGGCGATGCCAACTGGATGCCGACGCGCCGCAGGTCACTTTCATCGATGGTGCGCTCCACGAAGCCCTTGTGCACCATGATGTCGATCTTGCGGTGCGCGCTGGAAATGGGAATGTTGGCCGAAACGCTGAGCTGCCAGATGCAGAGCAGTACGCCTTCCCGGTCGGCGACATAAAGTTCGAGCAACATGTCCCAGATCGGATTGGCGCACAGGCCGGCCCCGAGCAGCTCCTTTGCGAGCTTGCGCTCAAGGATCAACGTCCGGCACAGCGCGAGGCGCTTTCCGCCAGCGGGGCCGCTATCCATGGGATGCCTGCCCACCTGGGGACACGGTTGCGGCAAGCGTGGACTGGCCGGACCTGGCAACGGTGCGCTTGGGATCAATCATACCACTTCGCCATGCCCTGATAAGCTCTTCCTGTTCGGGCAGCAGCGCGTCCACTGCGCCGGGCGTGTCGAGCGTGCCGTCGAGCAGGAGGGACGGGCAGCGCCCCTCGTAAGTACCCAGGTTCGGACGATGCACCTGGTATCCGGCAAGGCGGGCAAGGCTTTTCGGAAATTGCCGCGCGACTTCTGGCGGGTAGGCAAGCCAGGGAAGCTCGTAGGGTTTTAGCCAACCAAGGCAGTAGCTGATGATAATGCCGCGCCGGGGAAGGGCGGTATGGTTCGCGCCGGCTGCGTGCAGGGTCGAGCCCAGGAATACGAGTGCCGAGCCCTGCGCCATTTCTGCAATGACCGCTTCCTCGGGGGCGATGAGCAATTCATCCTGCTGCCGGTGGCTCCCGGGCCAGACGAGCGTGGCACCGTTGTCCTGCGTAAAGTCCGACAGCGGCCACATCACATTAATCAGGAACTCGACACCGCGCTCCTGCGCAACCAGGCCGCTGCAGGGCCACATGTCCTGATCGCGATGGGGCACCTGTGAGGCTGCGCCCGGCGCGAGTTCGATCGCCTGGGTGAGATTGAGCGAGATATGATCGCACCATGGTCCCAGCATGTCTTCGCCAATCTTGAGGATTAACTCGTGCTCGACCAGGCTCGCCGCATGCGAAGATCGCTTGAGCAGGCCGGCAAAGCGCCGCGTCTCGGCACCGGAAAAGCTGCCTTCGGAAAATCCGGTGTTAGCAAATTGCGGGGCGAGATCGGCGCCCAGTGCCGTGATCAGATCGGCCGAGACCAGGTCCGTGATGATGGCGTAACCCTGTTCATGTAGATCGGCCATGCACCGGGCGTGCGGTGAGATAGCGGTCATGGTTTCGCCCATCATCACTGGCTCAGCGCCACAAGGGGTGCGAGTTTTTCAGACCAGATCCCGGCCGCTTCCAGTCGCCCGGGCGTTTCGTCGTCGATGTGGATCATCAGGGCGGCGATCATGCCGCAGGAAAGATCCTGCGGCAGGCCAAGAGGCTCGCAGCGCCATCCGAACGAGAGGATCTGGTTGTACCAGGGCATGTCGGCCACGCAGCAGTAAGCGCGAATGCCATTGTCCTGAGCAAAGCGGGTCAGGGCGGTCGCGAGTTGATTGCGAACATACAGCCGCTCGGCCGCCCGGATGCTGCGGGACAGGCATAGCCGCGAAATCTCCCACACGTCCGGTGCGCTCGGAGCCCCCCGATCGCACAGGCCCGGGAAGATATCTCCCAGTACATGGGGCTGGGTGGTCGGCAAGAGCCGCAGCGAGCCCAGATGCTTGCCGTCGGTGCCCGCGATGATGAGATAGATCGTCGAGGGCGTGTCGAACTGGTCGATTTCATAGCGCCCATCGAGCGCGGGCAGGTCCCAGCGCAGGAGGTCGATGAATACGTGTTTGCGTTCCTGGTACATCTGGGCAAGCAGCGCGCCTTGCGCTGCCGCCCATCCGCCTTGAATGATGTGGGCCATGTTCGCCATCTCCTGTTGTGATGACGACAGGATCAGTGAAACGGACCTTCGCGAAAATTCCTCTATTTAGAGGATGTCCGGCGCAGACTGTGAAAGCAGATGTGTCCATCGAACAAGGACCGGAATACCAGCGCAGTCCGCTTGAAAACGCCGCATTTGCGCATGGCGCCGGTGATGTGCTGATGGACTGTGGCTTCGGAGAGCCCAAGGGCGTGCGCGATCTGGGTATCTCCCATGCCGGATGCGACAAGGCCCACGCAGTCTACCTCGCGCGGGCTGAGCCGGGGCAGGGTAGGCATCGTCCGCTCAAGGCCTAGCCGCATGCGAACCAGTTTGCGCGCAGTCTCGAAACCAAAGCCTGCGACGATATGCGTAGCCCCCTGAATATGCGGGGTCATGGAAACAGGCTGCGAGGTCGCGAAGGAGCAGGTCCCACGGTATTCCCCCGGCGAATGGACCGGCACGGTGACGCCGTCCTGGAGCCCGAAACTGGCACCTTCCTTGAGGATGGTTCGTTGACGTCTGCTCTGAATCATCTCCGCGCCGATGGCATGCCAGGCGTAGGGCGTGTTGCGACCGATGCTGGCGGCATGTACCGGATCGTCGAGATAATAGCGCTCGGTCAGGATCCGCTCGACCCAGCCGTCAGGGTAGTTTGATATTGCGACCGCCTCGTGGGCCGCAGCAACAAGATCGACATGGCTGACGAAAGCAAATTGCTCGAAGCCCAGCCTGCGGGTCGTTTCCAGCATGAGGTCAAAGAAGTCCGCATCCGAGCGCACCTGGCCGAGGCAGAGAAAAAACTCGATAAGCTCTGAACCGATAAACATGCAGCACTTCCCCTGTTGAAGCGCAGGCATTCGGTTTGGCTGGCGACCAGTCTATTCTCGCTACTTCGAAGCGTTTCCATTCAGCCAGGCTGATCGCCTGCAGGTTGTAGATGTGGCCATGGACAACCAACGTGCGCGCGCCCTGACCAATATGACCGCAACCAGTCCCGATTTCGGACTCGCGATCAACGGCATGAATATACTACTGGCCGCAAATTGGATCATGACATTTTTGTTACGCAATCGAGGCGGTCTATTTCAACGGCTCATGTGCTTATAGCGGTGACGATCAGCGGGCTCGATTTGCTCATTCCATTGGCATCGAAATTCGTATAACATTTTAGATGCTTCATGACACCGCGCCGGGCAATCCGTGAGGAACCCGCGACTTGGATGTCATCCACTTCCAAGACACTGCTGGCCCTTGCAGCCGTCGACGTCATCGTTGGCGCAACGGTCATGCGCTGCGGTGTGTAGGGGGCACTGCCGCACCAGCGGGACCATTTCCTTTTAGAGATACGCTCGTCGCAACCAGTTCATCAGAAACGGTCCGGTTGGCAGGCGCGGCGTTCGCGAAATGCCAGGCGCGCTTTGCCAAACGCTTACGCTTGTCGCGCATCAAGCCCACGCGAAGCACTTGGTTCGATGTCGGCCATAAGAGCGAAGTTGGAAGGGGAGGGAGTGGCAGAGGTCTGAGCGGATGGAACGTGCCATTCGAACTGAGACCGGTTCGGCAATGACGCAACCATCCCGTTTCAAACAGTCAGACCTTACTCGCGCCATCAAGGCAGCCGAGGCCGCCGGCATGCATGTCGGCCGGATCGAAATTGATCCCAACGGGCGAATCATCCTTCATGCAGTTTCTGCCCCCGGCGCGGCGATGCCTCAGCGTGAGAACAGCTGGGACGATCTTTTGCGATGAGACGCCGATTTCTGCCCAAATACGTGACGGCGTTTATCGACCGCCACGGCAAGGAGCGCTTGCGTTTTCGGCGCACCGGATTCGAAAGCCACTATTTCAAATCCAAGTTGGGAACCGAGGAGTTTCGACAAGAATATCGGGCATGCCTCGATGGTCGGGAAGTCGCCGCACCAGTCAAAGTTAAGCGCAGTGCTCCGGGGACTATTGATGACCTCGTGGCACGCTATTGTTCTTTGCCGACACGGCTAGGTCCGACTGAAACGACACAGCGAAAAATTCGCGGCATCCTGGAGAAATTCAGGAAGGAGCATGGCCATCGCACAGTTGCTGATCTGGAATTCGAGCATGTTGAGGCCATCTTGCAGCGAAAAATGGAACGGCGGAAGGTCGGCTCGCGAATGGAAGGCGGCGTTGAGGCCGCCCGCAAGCTCCGCAAGGAATTGGTCCGCCTTTTCGATTTCGCCGTCAAATCCCGGATGATAGATCGCAACCCTGCAACTCTGGCCGATCGCATCAAGATCGCTCCCGGCGAACGTTCCAAAGGCTTTTACAGTTGGACCGAGGGCGACATTGAACAGTATCGCGAATGCCATCCTCTAGGATCTCGCGCTCGGCTTGCGATGGAATTGATGTTGTGGACTGGGCAGCGCCGGATCGATGCTATTCATCTTGGCCCCAGGCATGTGGCGACCGGGCGAATTGAACTCAGCCAATCCAAGGGCGGGAAGGTCCTGGGATTACCCGTCGCACCTCAGCTACTCGAAGCAATCGTCGCCATGCCCCCATTGCCCGAAGGAGCAGACTGCTTCCTTCTGAATGAACTCGGGCGTCCTTTCACCAATGCAGGATTTGGAAACTGGTTTCGAGATCGATGTGACGAGGCCGGATTGCATCAGTGCACGGCGCACGGCCTGCGAAAGGCGATGATGCGGCGTCTGGCTGACGTTGAGACGAGCCAGCAAGGCCTTAAGTCCGTATCTGGCCACAGCCGCGATGAAGAGGTGGCAATCTATGTCCGTGGCGCTGAGCAAAGACGTCTTGCAGCGGCCGCTATCGCCCGAGTCTCGGATTGGGAGAAACTGCCTGAAACCAAAAAGGAAGATGCACTGGCGGAGGCCGCAAAATCGGCTCTGTCGGCGTGGCAAATGTCTAACCTTGGAAAAAGTTAGACATCGGGTTAGACATTTTTCCTCGTAACTAATTCAAATTAAAAAGAAAAATGAAAGGGATGGAGGCCCGAGCCGGAATCGAACCGGCGTATACGGATTTGCAGTCCGCTGCGTCACCACTCCGCCATCGGGCCTTTTCAACAGCTTAGCGTTGAAATCGGATTTTTTCCGCAGTGCCAGTCCGAATTTTCCGCACTTCGACCGCGATCCGTGGTGGAGGCCCGCTATCATCATGATGCCTCCTGCGCAAGCTTTTCCATCGCGGCCTCGGCATCCTTGCGCTGGCGCATATATCTCATGGCCATCTGATATGTGCGGTGCCCGATGATCGACGTAATCTCAACCACACTGCACCCTGCTGCCTCTAGCCTGCCCGCTGCCGCATAGCGCAAGCCATGCATGGTCCGATGTGGCATGTCCGCAACCGCCACAACCGCGCGATTGAGAGCGCTGGACAGCGAATTGGCGTTCATGGGCTTACCATCCGCAGTCCTTACGATTTTCCCACCAAAGCCGGTGCGGATGGAAGCCAAGTGCTTTTTCAAGTTCGCATGCATGGGGATCGAAAGCGGCTCACCCGTCTTATTCTGCCGGGCCCGCACAAAATTGCCCTGCACGTCTTTCCAGTCCATTTCGACGATGTCTTCGCGCCGCTGGCCTGTATAGAGCGCCAGCATTACTGGCGTGCGCATGAAACCATGACATTGCGAGAGGAACAGCGTGATTTCCTCTTCCGACCATACCTCGATCGGCTTGGCTTTCCATTTGAGCCGTTTGAGGTTTGCAGCGGGATTGAAGCCCGTCTCCACCATATCCTCTTGATCTGCCCAGCTATAGAGCAGCGATATTACCTGTTTGATCTTGTGCGCTGTGCGGGGGCGATCGGAGAAGCTGTCTCGCAAAACCTTGACGCCGACACGAGTGACACAGTCATAGCG
>CAYGOH010000036.1:14367-15815 GCA_964351385.1 uncultured Sphingobium sp.
ATATTCAAGAATGCGGGCATAATCAGTCTGCGTCCTACCAGCCAGCGCGTGAAATTCGGCACTGGCGAGATATCGATCGATTAGCCAGTCGACACTAAGTGGATTCTTCTCTTCCTTGTTGCGTCGGGCTTCTTCTTGTTCGCATAGCTCCGCATAGCGCGCGTGAAATGCCGCATCGCCTGGACGCCCTGGCAAAGGCGTATCAATCGCGCCGCGCCTGAAACGCCAATATACCCGCACATGCTTCAAGCGCTTGCGATGGCAATAAGTGTAAGGGAGATCAGTTCTTACCACTCATGCGCTCCCTGATCCGCTGCGCCATATCGTCGCCCTCCTGCACTTTTTGTGCGTTGGTCAATGGCTGTCCGTCCAACGCGTCCGCCCATCGGTCGAGAGCTTTGATGTCATATAAGCGTCGGCGCCGGAATGGGACCGGCTGCGGCCCATGCTTGCGCAGCGAAGTAGGCGAGATACCCAGATAGCGCGCCGCCAGTGGCTCGGACATCAATCGGGGCCAGAAGGGATACTGGCTGGCAGATATAGTGCGCATAGCCTTCAATTTTCCTGCGCATCGGCGAAGTCATGCCGAAGGCCCGATAGGGAATGTCCCATTACGCAAGAAAGCTCATTACGAGCATGACGCACGATCTCTCTAAGATCCATTGTGATTTTGCACCACATGCCACGATTACTCTCTCGATCGGCTATCGACGCCTCGTCCGTATAGAGCCTTATCTCTGGGTTCGTCTCAACATCCAGTGACATTGCGGGCAGCATCAACTCATAACGTGGGCAGTCAGGCGCTGCACCTGTACCGATCGCTTGCAACTCCGCTTCGGCAATTTCAGCTATATAATCATATGCCTTGTTGACCACCCATATAGCTGGCCGGGCGTCCATCCGAATCTTCTTTGTGAGGATGTGGAGCATGAATAAGCGAGCGCAATCCGCTAAATCATAACGCGGATTACCTGTCTCGCGGGTGCTGCGATCACCCAATACAAGCTCCATTTCTGCAATCCATCCGCGAACTGTCGCCCCATTCATTCGACCAGCTTCCAAAATCGGGCCGGCGCGCAAATTGCGAAAATGATCGGCAGTGAGCATAGACAATCTTTCGTTCTGATCAGAACGTTATCTCTTTCAAAAATCGTTCCGTCAAGAACGAAATTTATCATTCGCTATGTTGACTCATTCTCACCACGCAAATCTGAACGTTTGCGGGTTTTAGGATAGCAATTTTCATTTCAGAAACGACGCCCGCATGGATTTTTTGTATCTGGGAAAGGCGGCGAGCTATCGCCGCCTTAAGCCTGTCACCTAACACAATCGGGCCATATCTCGCGCTTGACGAAACGCTCGAGATTATAAAGCACAACATCGAACCGCCTGAGACTAGGGTCCGGACTCATTAGAGCCACCAGGTGACGAAGGCGGCTATGGCGATG
>CAYGOH010000037.1:0-15644 GCA_964351385.1 uncultured Sphingobium sp.
GGGCCACTTCTACATCACCCAGTCGGACAAGGGCGGCCTCGTCTTCGGCGGCGATATCGACGGCTACAATACTTATGCGCAGCGCGGAAACTTGCCCGTGGTCGAAGATGTCTGCGAAGGCGGCATGGCCATCATGCCGATGATAGGACGGGCTCGCCTGCTGCGTAGCTGGGGCGGGCTGGTCGATATGTCGATGGATGGCTCCCCTATCATCGACGTCACCCCCGTCGAGGGCGTTTATATCAATGCAGGCTGGTGCTATGGGGGCTTCAAGGCGACGCCGGCCTCTGGCTGGTGCTTTGCGCATCTGCTCGCGACGGGCGCATCGCACCCCCTTGCCGCAGCGTACCGGTTCGACCGGTTCCGGACCGGTCATCTGATCGATGAAAAGGGCGTCGGCGCCCAACCCAATCTTCACTGAGGCGACCGCGACCATGCGCATCCCCTGCCCCTATTGCGGCGAGCGAGACTCCCAGGAATTCGTTTATCGCGGCGACGCCGATCCGGTTCGCCCGGAAAGCGAGTCCGGTTTTTACGACTATGTCTACCTCCGTCAAAATCCTGCGGGGGCTATACGTGAGCATTGGTATCACGCCCAGGGATGCCGGACCTGGATCGTCGTCAATCGCGACACCACGACCCATGAGATTTTCGGCGCGGTGATCGGACAGGGGGGCGATCAATGAGCCGGCTGGCCAATGGCGGGCTCATTGACCGCTCGCGACCGCTCTCCTTCACGTTCAATGGCAATCGGCTGTCAGGCTTCGAAGGCGACACTCTGGCGTCCGCCTTAATCGCCAACGATGTCCGCGTGATCGGGCGGTCGTTCAAATATCATCGCCCGCGCGGCATTCTGACTGCCGGCAGCGAGGAGCCCAATGCCCTGGTGACGCTGCGGTCCGGCGCCTATGCCGAACCCAACACGCGCGCCACGACCATTTCGCTGTTCGACGGTCTTGAGGCAACGAGCCAGAACTGCTGGCCGAGCCCGTCCTTCGATCTGTTGGCGGTCAATCAGTGGTTCTCGCCGTTGTTCGTCGCGGGCTTCTATTACAAGACGTTCATGTGGCCGGCCAAATTCTGGGAGAAGGTATATGAGCCGCTGATCCGTCGTGCGGCGGGGCTTGGCAAGCTTTCGATGCTGCCCGATCCAGACAGCTACGACCGCGATCATGGCTTTTGCGACCTGCTGGTAATCGGCGGAGGGCCAGCGGGTTTGGCAGCCGCGCTAACGGCGGGCAGCGCTTGGTTTCGAACCGATGAGCCCGGCGGAATCGCGCGACCTGCTGGGCCTGAAGCAGCTGCCATAGCACGCGTTAAGGCGACCCGGAGGAAGCCGCGGGATGAATGAAATGCCGATAATTAGCCCCTCCCCAAAAGGGGAGGGGGAGCCACGCAGCGATTGGACCCGCGAGGAAATGGCCGCGCTGTTCGATCTGCCTTTCGCGGACCTGCTCTACGAAGCGCAGACGATCCACCGCGCCAATCACCCGCGCAACGAAGTGCAGCTTTCCACCCTGCTGTCGATCAGGACTGGCGGCTGTCCGGAGGATTGCGGCTATTGCAGCCAGTCGTCCGAAGCCGAGAGCGGTCTCAAGGCCACCAAGCTGATGGATGTGCAGGCCGTCCTGCAATCTGCGGCGCAGGCGAAGGACAATGGCTCGGGCCGTTTCTGCATGGGCGCCGCCTGGCGCAACCCCAAGGATCGCGACATGCCAGCCCTCATCGAAATGGTGAAGGGCGTGCGGCAGATGGGCATGGAAACCTGCATGACGCTGGGCATGCTGTCCGAAAGCCAGGCAAAGCAGCTCGCCGACGCGGGACTGGACTACTACAACCACAATATCGACACCTCGCCGGAGAACTACGCCAACGTCATCACGACCCGGACGTTCGAGGACCGGATCGAGACGCTGGAGAATGTCCGCGCGGCGGGGATCAACGTCTGCTGCGGCGGCATTGTCGGCATGGGCGAGACGCGGGAGGACAGGATCGGCTTCCTTCATGCGCTTGCCACCATGCCGCACCCGGAAAGCGTGCCGATCAATGCGCTGGTGCCGGTCAAGGGCACGGTGCTGGGCGACATGCGGGCCTACACGCCGCTGGCGAAAATCGACGAGATCGGTTTCGTTCGCACCGTGGCGGTTGCGCGGATCGTGATGCCCAAGAGCATGGTGCGCCTCTCGGCGGGCCGCGAGAGCATGAGCGAGGCCTGTCAGGCGCTCTGCTTCATGGCGGGCGCGAACAGCATATTCACCGGCGACAGGCTGCTGACCGCGCCCAATGCGGGCGATGACAAGGATGCGGCCTTGTTCGCCAAATTGGGGGTGGTCGCGATGGCAGCCGCGCCAAGTCAAATCGAATGGAAGGAATATCAATATGCCTGAGATTGCCACCACTGAATTCTGGCGCGGCATTAAACCGATTGAGGACTGTTTCAAGCTCGACGCGCTGCCCGAAGTCTACATCAAGGATCCCGCGAACAGCGACGAACGCTATTTCGTGCCGATCAGCGAAACCGTGTCGTCGCGTCCGGTCTGGATATCGCCCCAGCGCAATATGTGGGCCGACATTCTGATGGCGAAGGCGGCCGGGCTGGTGAACCGCCATTATCACCCGCACCAGGTCTTTGCTTACACCATCCAGGGCAAATGGGGTTATCTTGAGCATGACTGGACAGCGACTGCGGGCGACTTCGTTTATGAAACACCGGGCGAAGGCCATACGCTCGTGGCCTATGAGTCCGCCGAACCCATGAAGGTGTTCTTCATCGTTCAGGGACCCCTGACCTGGCTCGATGAGGACGGCAACAGCATCGGGCATTATGACGTGCATGATTATATCGCCGCCGCCCGTACCCATTATGCGGCCAATGGTATCGGCGCGGATTATGTGGATACGCTGTTCCGCTAATCCGGCATCAGAAACCCTTGTTGGTATCCCAGGAGGTAGGGCTAGCGGACAACCACCGCTACCTTCGCCAACATGATGCTGGTC
This sequence comes from uncultured Sphingobium sp., assembly GCA_964351385.1. Classification (GTDB taxonomy): domain Bacteria; phylum Pseudomonadota; class Alphaproteobacteria; order Sphingomonadales; family Sphingomonadaceae; genus Sphingobium. The sequence continues at coordinate 2,998 of CAYGOH010000037.1, forward strand.
GAGCCCCAAGCTCGTATAAAATGCGCTATGGCAGCCAGCCGGCGCGCTATGCGACCGGCCTCAGCCTCCCGACTGATAAATTTGGACGAGGTTGTTGCCGCCGCGCGCGAAGGGAACGGGTGGGGACTGGGCAGGCTTCCCGCGACGAGCGTGCGGTCACTGAGCCATCGAACCCATAATCGCCCGGCCCGGAATCAGGGCGTGATCGAAAATGTGGCGAGGTCCACTCTGGTGTCGATATCTGCCAACTCGCGAGCCGGAACATCGATCTTGCGGCATTGCGGCATCCCATTCAGATAGGACGATGCGCCTCTCTCCCCCCTCAGTGATAGCAAGTCATCGAAGTGATCGGCCGTCAGACATACGGGGATGCCGACCGCGCCGCAAGGATAGCGGACCGCAGACGGGCTGCCTACGGAAGCCGTGGCGACCAGCCGGCGCAACGTCGCGGACGTGACAAAGGGCATATCCCCAAGCATCAGCAGCAGTCTTTCGCTTTTCGACTTTGCGGCGTACCCTGCGGCCAGCGCGACTGATCCCGATAGGCCCCGGTCGGCTTTCGGATTGACGAGAAGGCTGACCAGGCCTTCGACCTCGGCATCCCGCGCGAATTGCGGACAGGGATCGCCGACCACGATCACCAGGTTCTTCGCACCCAGCTCCAACGCAGAGTCCAAGGCGTGACGGCCGAGGCGTTTTGAGGCGAACTCCACGTCCAGCTTCGGGCCGGCGAACCGCCGAGCAGCGCCAGCCGCCATGATGGCGATGCAGAGGCCGCCGCTCATCGATGCGGGTGCAGCGCTTCGTAGGCGCCCACCACCTCCGAAAGAATGGAGAGTGCAAGAACCTCCGGAGAACGCGCGCGGGGAATCAGGCCTACGGGGCTGTGGACCCGCGACAGTGCGGCGTCATCATAACCCTTCGCCCGCAGCCTTTCGAGCCGGCTAATCCGCGCTTGGGCGCCGCCCTGGCAGCCGATGTAGAAGGCTGGCGTGCCAAGAGCCCATGCGAGAAGGGCATGTTCCCATTCGTGGTCGTGAAAAAGGAGCAGGACGGCCGTCCACGGGTCGGCTGAAATACCGGAGGGCACGGTGTCGAGCGCGAAGTCCCGGCCTGCCCTGCGCCATTCGACATCGACTCCCGCGGCACTCCCCTGCCGTTGCATCGCTTCGCACTCCGCGCCCATTCCCAGAATGAGCAAACGCAGCCCGGGGATAAATTGCCGTGCACGCAGAAGGTCATGATCGGCGCCACGGGGCGTGGGCAACGGAAGGGCGGACGCCTTACGCGCCGCAAGGTCATCCACGCACCCCGAGAGCAGCGCCATTTCGGGATTCGGATCGATCAGAATGTCGAGGCCTGATCCGCATGGGAGACGAAAGTCGATGAATGGCGACCCCTTGCCGTAGCGCAGCAGTTTTATGATCCCCTCGCGCGCGGAAATCGCCGCCTGGGCCGCCAATTCATTCTGCAGGCAGTTGTCGGCCATGTCCCCGACCAGCGTGCCATCGCGGCCGACGGCCAGTTGCGCGCCGCACCGACGCGAGAAGCTGCCATCGATCCCCACGATAGTGCACAAGGCAGCCTGTGCTTCTGATGCGTAAACGAGGGCCGCATGGTCGGAAGACATCACCCCTCCCGCGCGCTCTGCGCTGGCTGCACGAAATTGGACAGACCTGAACTCGCAACCTGCATCGACTTTTCAAGCGACAACATTTGTCGTCGCATCCAATCAATTCGCCAGGATTTTGGCAACGGGCAGACTACGCAAGCGCGGGCCGCCAGCATCCGCGATCGCGTTCACCAGCGCCGCGATCGTCACCGGCACAGCGTCCTCACCGATGCTGGCCGGCGGCTCCTTCGAAGGCAGAATTTCGATCGTAACCGCCGGCATCTGGTCAAGCTTCAAGATCGGATAATCATGAAAATTGCTTTGCTGCACCTGACCATTCTCGACCGTTATCTCGCTATGGAGCGCGGTCGTCAGGGCATAGGCGATCCCCCCCTCCAACTGGGCGTGGACGATATCGGGATTGATCACGGTGCCGGCGTCAATCGCGAGAAAGACATGATCGATCCGCAGTCCGGCCGTTTCGTCGAAGCTGACGTCGACGATGGCCGCCTTTGTCGAGGACTGATAGCTCGGATAATAGCTGGTGTCCCCCACCGCGAGGCCGCGTCCGCGTCCCTTCCCTTTCGGAGCGTGCCAGCGCCCCTTCTCGATCGCGAAGTCGAAAAGTTTAAGGTGATTCTTCACCCGCGCGACGGCGATCTCGCGATCTTCTATGTCGGCGGGAATATATGAAGGATTGAGCAGCGACCGGTAGAATTCAGGCACGTCACGGCCGGTCAGCAGACGCAGTTCGTCGAGGAAACCGAAGTTCATCCAGAGGTGCTGGGTGAAGCCGACGCCGCGCATCCAGCCGAAGGGGAGCGGCGAGTCGGGATTACGCTTATACGCAAAGCGGACATTGGGCGGCTGGAAAGGAAAGCGCGTCTCGCCATAGCTCTGCTCCGCCGACGTTCCGCTCGCGACAGAACATGTCCAGACCGTCACATTGCCGGCGCCGTCCAGCCCCGCTTCAAAGCGCGCCGCCGTGATTGGCGCATAATAGCTTTTACGCACGCACTCCTCGCGCGTGAGCAGCAGTTTCACGGGCGTGCCCTTGCAGGCTAGCGCAATCTGCACCGCCTGGTGGACGAAATCATTCTGCAGGCGCCTGCCAAAGCCGCCGCCGGCGGGAAGGATATGGATATGCGCCTTGTCCGGCGACACCCCGCACAGGCTGTGGGCAATGCGCCAGGCATCATCCGGAAACTGGCTGTTGGTCCAAAGGTGAACCTCTCCGCCATCAAAATATGCGCTGCAATTCATCGGTTCCAGCGGCGCCGGATCCATATAGGGATAGCTATATTCTGCCGACAGCGTCTTCGCCGCTTTCGCGAGCGCGCTCTCGGCATCGCCGGCCTCGACAACCACCGGGGCATCGCCCCGGGCCTGCTTCGCGAGCGTTTTCATATACTCTTGGCTTGAAAACTTCGCATGGGGACCCGCGTGCCATTCGATCGCCAGCGCATCGAGCGCGGTCTTGGCCTGCCACCAGCTGTCGGCGATGACCGCGACCGCATCGTCCATTGTTACCGGCGCTGCCCAAATGTCCGGATCCTCGCCCTCTGGTACCGGCGCATTATAGCCAACCTTGGCGCCCTTGATCTCGACGATCTCAGGCTTCCCCGGCATGCCTTTGATGCTGCCCTTGTCGACGCTGCGCAGCTTTCCGCCGAAGGTAGGACTCTGGCGAACGGCCGCGAAACGCATGCCCGGCAGTTCGAAATCAACGCCGTAAACAGTCTTACCCCGGATGGCGGCATCCACATCACGGCGCGGGATTGCCTTGCCGACCAGTTGCCGGTCGCCTGCGTCCTTCAGCTTCACTGTCTTCGGATCGGGTATCGGCATTTTCGCGGCGGCTTCCGCCACCGACGCATAGCTCAGTTCCTTACCTGACGCCTTGTGTCGGATTGAGCCCTTTACCGCCTCCAGTTCAATTTCGGGCACCTTCAGTCGCGCTGCCGCGGCGCGAATCAGCATTGTTCGCACCTGAGCCCCTGCCCGCTGGGTTGGTTCGAACAGAGCGTGAGCGGAATAGCTGCTCAAAACCGCCGTCCAGACGTAGATATTGTCCCGCGCCGCGTTAACCGCCGGATCGTAATACTCGCTCTTCAGCGTGGACCAGTCCAGTTCGAGTTCTTCGGCCAGCATCTGCGGGATCGTCGTCGAAACCCCCTGCCCGATCTCGGTCTGGGGTACGCGCAAGGTGACGCTGTTGTCGAGATGGATGACGACCCAGGAGAGGAGTTCAACCCCCGGTTCGCTGTCATCGGGAAGCTTCGTCCGGTCCTTGCAGCCCGCGAGCGAGAGCGTGAAGCTCACGCCCGCCGCAGTGACCAGCGCGCCCGTGACGAAACCCCGCCGGGTGAGAACAGGTTCCTTCACTGGCCGCCCCTCCCGCTCTCGGCCGCACTGCGGATAGCCTCGCGGATGCGATTGTAGGTGCCGCAGCGGCAGATATTGGTGACGCCCTGTGCTATCTCGTCATCGCTTGGGGAGGGATTGTTTTTAAGCAAGGCGGCAGCGGCCATGATCATACCTGGCTGGCAGTAACCGCATTGCGGCACACCGGCTTCGCGCCAAGCAGCCTGTACGAGATGCTCACCGCTCTCGCCAAGCCCCTCGATAGAAGTAATTTTCGATCCGACAGCCTGTCCAACCGGGTAGACGCAGCTGCGCACCGCCGCACCGTCAATATGAACGGTGCAGGCTCCGCACAGGCCTGCCCCGCAGCCGAATTTCGTCCCCTTCAGGCCCATGCTGTCGCGAAGAACCCACAGCAGTGGCGTGCCAGCATCAACATCCAACTGGTGCTTCGTGCCGTTCACCTCGATTTCAAGCATCCTACAACCTTACCCCTGCCGAATTATGCTTTGTCGGAGTTCGCCATTCACAGCCAGCAAACGTCAACCATTAGGCCGACTCGCGCCCGTCACATCTTCGGGAGGTAGCACGAATATAAATTATACGATAGAATAATTATTATGCCATAGTCAGTCCATCCTGTCGGCAAAGACGCCGCGAGCCACATTTCTGAGGCGTTGAACCAGTGACCCTCCTCGTCGGCGGGCTGGCGTAACGCGGCTAATTCGGCTGATCGGCCTGCATTCCCGCAGCGAGAAACGCCACCATGTTATCGAGCATCTCGTCCTTCGACAGATGACGTATCTTTCCTTCCGTCAAGTCCTCGATGCGTCCCAAATCATTCAGCATGAACATGTAGGTGCCGACCAGGAACGACATCCGTAATCCGATTGTGCATTTGGATAAATGCGGAAGAGCCTGAGCCAAGGCATCGACATACCGCTTTAGCGACGCATCGTAGACCTCTTTGCGCAGGCGCAGGGCATGTTCCTCCGGCTCGGAATGCAGGCGGGACTGCAATTGCGCGAACGCCGCACCGGCCTCTCCGCTGTGCTTCAAGTCCCACTGGGGCTGGAGATAGGCCCGAATGATGTCCTTTACCTGCAACGGCTTGCCGGATTCGAGCAACCGGTCCAGCAGCACGTGACGATGCCCGGATAGCAGACCGCCGCGCCGTTTGTAAACTTCGTCGAAAAGTTGTTCTTTCGTGTCGAAATAATAACGGATCAACCCCTGATTTACACCCGCGCGTTCAGCAATATCACGAACACTAATTCCGGCATAACCGCCTTCAGCAAAAGCGATTTCAGCCGTATCCAGGATCTTTTCCTTCAACTTGCCATTATTCTTTGGGCGACCAGGCTTTCTCATCGTTTTCCTCTTGTCGCCCTTTGCCGACTTGTCTGAAAGGACAGCAACAGTAACATCGGAATTCATCTCTATTCTTCCAGCGCTCAAATTCAAACCCGCTTCTAGCCAAGGATGGAATCACTGCAAGGAGGAAAAGCCCGTCAGCCGACGTTCCGATTGAGCCATGCGACGAGCAAATCCGCGATCGTTCCGCTGTTTATCTCACTCATCATCATGTGTCCATTGCCCCCAATGCCATGCTCTTCGAGCTGAATATGCTCAAAGACATTCCCCCGCTCGCGGACAAAGGCAGCCGCGCGCGCATTGGCGTCACGCATCCAGGTCGCCTCGCCCGTCACGATAGCCACTGGTCGGGCGAATGGATCGGCCGTCCCTGCATATGGGGCTGCGGAAAGGCCGTTCTCGAACTTGCCCAGGGCGTGCGTCATTCCGGGATATCCCAACGGCTCGATCGCGAGGATCGCCGCAACGTTGTCGCCGCCCTTGGCTGCAAGAGCCCAACCGCACGGACCACCAGCTGAATGGCTGATTATAATGGTCGGTCCGGTCAACTCGAAAAGCTGGTCGGCGATCGCCTCGACATGATGCTGGCTCGCCGCAAGAGTAGTCGCCATCGGCCCCTGGCTCGCCATAAACCGGTCGCCAGCCCGGGGATCGTCCGGCCAACAATCATGCTTTACCGCCTCGGGCCAGAGGTCATGCCGTTCCGGTTCGACAAACCGGGGATAAAGGAATCCATAGTCCGGAAGCGGTAGCGCCGGGCCGAGCACCCGTTCGTTCCAGGCGCAACGCCCGTGCCCCGGTCGATCAAGGATATAGACTGGATAGCCTGCGCGCAGAAAGCTGTGCGCCCAGCCTGGCCGGCCATCGGGCGTCCTCAAGAATTCGGACCCTTGCCCGCCCCCTCCGTGGACGAAGAGGACGGACACTGGCCGCGACCCTGCGGGCATAAACCATTCGACATAGGCACTGATGCCCGGCCAGATCTTGCCTTCGACCTCCGTGGGTCTGGTGGTCAAGAAGCGGCCGCCGAAGTCACTGAGCGCGAAGGAAGCCATGTCGATCTCAGAAACGGGTTTCCAACTGTTCAGTAAAGCTCATCTCTTTACGCATCAGCGCCTCACTTCCTGCAACTGTACGCAGGAATTGGATCCGCTCTTCCTTCTCCTGACCTTCCTTAAGCTGATAAAGGTTGCGCAAGTTGAACGAGGCCCGTGGAGAGGTGATTTCGGTAAAGATACGCCGCCGGTCCCGCTCATAGAATTCCAGAACATCGTGACTGGCGCCTTCATGGAGGACCCGGTTCAGCGCTTCAATCAACGCAAATGCGTCAAACATGCCACCGGTCAGGCCAAGGCCGCCGGTCGGATTGGTGACGTGACCGGCATCACCGACAAGGAGGATGCGACCCACGCGCATCTTGTCGGCCACGCGCTGGTGCATGCGGTACGGCGCATGGGCCAGAACCTCGTAGGGCAGGTCGGGCAAATGGTGAGCGAACATCGCATCGATGCGCTCCGGCAAGCCTTCTATGGGCAATTCGGGATCTTCGACAAAAGTAATACGCCAGGCCTCCGACTGGTCAATTTTACAGATGACGGCTCCGTGCTTTTGATCGATCTGCATCACCGAAGGCGGATAGCCGGCCGACGAGAGGTCGATCCGGGTGTTGGTCGCGATATAGCGGTCCGGCCAGGTCACCCCATAGAATTCCAACCCGAGTACATTCTTGCGCACCGTGCTGGTGGCCCCATCGGCGCCCACAAGGAAGTCACCGTCGAGCCGTTCATGTCCGCCAGGTCCATCAAGCTCGGCGACCACTCCATCCGTGTGCTGGCTGCAGCCCGTCAACCGTGTCTGATAGCGGATCTCTATATTGGAAAGCTGAGCCACATGCCGTGCCAGCACCTTGGAAAACAGCCCCTGGTGCAGATGTAAGGCTTGGCCATCCGCGGACAATGGCAAGCACGGCCACTCGATCATTTCGCCAGTGCTATGGATATGCCAGCCAAAGTTCTGACGAAGAAAGCCTTCATCTATACAATCCTGCAGAAGTCCGAGCCTCTTGAGATGCGGAAGAACAGGATAGTGGTAAACCAGCGCACGCGGACTATCGTTTAACTGGGCCTCAGCCTCCAGGACCGTAACGCGCGTTCCCGCCTTCGCAAGGCCGATCGCAGTGAGCAAGCCGGCCGGTCCGCCGCCAGCGATGATTACATGTTGTGTCATCTCATCTACCTCTCTTTTTATTTTCACTATTCGGTCGATGTTGGTCCGGAGACTTGAGTTGCTCGAACCAGTCGAAGATCTCATTGGCGTTGGTGACGTCGCCGTACTTTTGGGCGATGTCATAAAGATTGGCTTCGTGCGGCGCGGACGCCCGGTCCGCGCAGCAATCGCGCGGCACCAGCACGATAAAACCGGATTGCACGGCATCGACGACGGTGGCGCGCACGCATCCCGATGTGGTCGCCCCCACAACCACAACCGTATCGACCCCGGCAGCGGTAAGAAAACTGGCAAGATTGGTGCCATGAAAGGCCGACGCACCATGCTTGACGATGATGGGATCGCCCGCGGTGATACCGGTCGCGCTGTCGATTTCGACCAACCTCGTGCCTGCCATCAGCGCCTTCATGCCGGTCGCTTTGCGAAGCCAGGGCAATGCCTCCGCCTCCCACGGCTGATAGGCGATGGTGGTGTAAATAACGGGAAAGCCGCGTTCGCGCGCAACATCGGTGAGCCGGCGCGTCGCAGCGATCTCAGCCCTCATATCCGCGGCAGTGGGATAGCTGGTGTCGGTGAAGCCGTAGGAGAAATCGACCACGATAACCGCCGGACGGGTTCCTCTGGGAGCGCTGCGGCCGAATCCGGCCTTGTCATAGACATCATCCTGCGACATCGAACACCTTGCCTCCCTTCGCTTTCGAACCGCCGTTCCGGTCGAACTGGAGTTCCTTGACCGCGATTTCGCCATCGATCAGCACCGGTTCGTCATCAATGAAGAGCGAGCAGCCGCGCATGGGAATATCGAGGTGGCAGGCCGTGTCGTTCAACCCGCCGAGTTCGTTGTTGGGACCGGTGGAAAACAGGACGTTGCCGAGATAGCTGCGCGGCTCCATCCCCATGCCCCCGGGAAATTCGCCCGGCGTCATCCGATGCCACTTGGCGTCCGGATTCATCCCCCAGCCGATATGGCTCATCGCAAATCCGCGCTCGTCTTCGAAGTCAGTCATGTAGGACTTGACCAGTTCAGCTTCCAGGCCGCCACGGATATCCGTGATCCATCCCTGCTCGATCGTGTAGATGATCGGCTCGCGAACATAGATATTCTGCGGGAGGAGCACATCGCCCGGCCCGACAACGATCTGACCATCCACACCATCATCGTCGCCACCCGTGAACACGAAGCCCGAAGGCCAATGATCCCATCGTCCGGGCTGATCTGTGCAAGCATATTCGGTGATGGCGGGATAGGTGCCGAGTTTGTAGATCACATCCGTTCCATGGGGAGAGGTGATGTGCATCGACTTGGCCCGCGACAGCAATTCTCCCGCCCGCTCGACTTTCTCGCGCAGTTCAAGGTTCGGCAACATGCGCGCGAGCAGTTCTGGCGGCTCGACCACGGTCAACACGCGCGTGCCGGCCGCCTGGATCGCCATCTGCTCCGGCGAGAACAGCAGAAAAATGCAGTCGATGAGCATGTCGGCGTTCTTGAGGGCCTCAACAGCCTCCGGCATGGCGGCGAGCGACGTCTGGCCGACCGCCCACCCCCCCATGGGCGAAGCCGCAGGAAGGCGCATATGATAGATATTCGCGCCCAACGTCCTGCCGGCGGCGAGGAAGGCATCAGCATAGTCGAGGCGCTCGTCGCCCTGGGTGAGGACAACCAGGCGCTCGTCCGCACGTACTCCGGACATCTTCAGTTGGTGCAGGCAAATTTCGATAAAGCTTGCGAGATCCATTGCGGACGCTCCAATTCTGTCAAATTCTGAAATCGCTAACGGCGCGCAAAAAACCATCAAGGTCGTCCCACGGGATCATGTGCCCCGCGCCCTCGACCGTCGTGATTTCGATGTTCGGCGCAAGGCGCTTGAACTCTGCGATGTCGGCCTCTTCGATCACCGGCGAGGCGCCGGCCACCACCAGGCGCATCGGCAAATTGAGGTGCGGCAAGTCCTGATGGATGTCGTCGGTGTGAAAACCCTTATAGGCGGTATCGATCGCATGAAGATCACAGCTATGGAGCCACTCCGCCCGCAGCGCGCGGTGCTCCTCGGTCCAGGTGGGGCAGAAGGCCTTCATGTCCTCCGCCGAACAGCCCCGCTGCGCCAACAGGATGGAGTCTTCGTACCAGGGCCAGGCCGATGGATAGGGACGCCGGCCGGGTCCGCTTACCGGCGGATCGACGAGGATCAGCCCGCCAAAGGCCTCCGGCGCCTTGCGCGCAGCGCGGATCGCCGTCCGTGCGCCCATCGAATGACCAAGGACGATTGGCGCTTCCATTTCGAGCGCCTTAACAAGAGCGACAGCATCGTCCGCCATCGCATCGAGCGAATAGTCGAGGTCTCCCCCCTGGCTGAGCCCCCGCCCCCGCACATCCAGAACATGAACTTCGAAATGCGCCGAAAGGGGTTTTGCAACGAAGTCCCAGGTGACCGCCGGCGACGTAATTCCCGGGATCAGCAGCATTTGCGGGCCGCCCTCACCGTGCTGAATCAGATGGTGCCGGATGCCGTTCGCATGGACGTTATAGCCGCGCATCGCCATCCCCTTAGTGGGCGCCAGAAAGCAGTGTGCCGCCGCCGGGCACCCGCGTGTCGAGATCGAGCGACTTGAGCATCGCCCAGGTCGTGGCGATCGCCGCAGTCAAAACGGGCTTGCCGACCTGCGCCTCGACAATCGAGACGGCGGGCAGAGAAGGCATCTGCACACATGCCGACAGCACGACCGCGTCGACGTCGCCGATCTGTTCCATGCTGGCGACAATGCCGGGAAGACGGGCCGGGTCGTGCGCGGCAACCGCGAGATTGTCGGAAATCTCAAGAGCGCGCCATTCCGCCACTTCAACACCCTCACTGCGGATATAGTTCACGACCATCTCCGTCAGCGGCTTCATATAGGGAGCAACGATAGCGACCTTCTTCGCGCCAATCGCCTTGATGCCATCGACAAGCGCTCCGGCGGAGGAGACAACGGGCGCTGAATTGCCGTTGTCGACGGTGACCTGGTGCAGCCTGGCCTGCGACTCGCGATGATAGCCGTGCCCCATCGACATGATCGCCACGAGGCAGGCATAGCCCATCACATCGACCGCAGCGTCGGATAATTCCAGCGCGCAGCGATCACTCGCCGCATCCATCGCGGCCAATTCTTCCTTCGTGACGTGCTTCATCCGCATGCGCGAGGAATGGAAGGTGAAGCGCTCAGGCGAAATCGTCTCACGCGCACGCAAGAGTGCCGGAATCTCGGTTTCCATCGTCACGTTGGAACTCGGCACGATCTGGCCGATGCGATAGGTTCTCATCAAAGTCTCCGTTTTACTCACGATTCGTGATAATTCGTCACTCGTATAAATTCAAGTGAAAATGACGCCCCCCCCCTCTGCGGCGCCCGGCTGAGCCAAGGCGCCTATCGCGCAAGCCAATGCTCTGCTCGTCGCGTTGTAAATTTACAACTTTCATCATTATAACATGGCGATATGACGGATTCTTCGGAATAAGTCTTGACTTGAACAAGCATCTCTCGATGCTCCATGGCAATCGCAACCCACGCCAGTGGATGGCAACAAAGGCTCGCAACTTGAGATAAATTCTGCGTACGCAGGATTATTTACCGGATGTTCATGATCCATATCGGCCAGCTATACCGACCGCGCCACAAATGCAGAGGGAATAGGCATGAACCTGTACAGCTACTTTCGCAGCTCGGCTGCCTATCGCGTCAGAATCGCCTTAGAAATCAAGGGCATCGAGCACGCATGCCGATATGTCGACTTGAAAGCAAACGAACAGCGGGGGGCCTATCGGGAGATCAATCCCCAAGGCCTTGTGCCGACGATTGAGGAAGGAGATTTCCGGATCGGGCAGTCGCTCGCCATCATCGATTATCTCGAGGACTGCCATCCCACGCCGCCGTTCCTTCCTGCCGATCCGAAAGCCCGCGCGATCGTGCGTTCCATGTCCCATGTCATCGCCTGCGACGTTCATCCCCTCAACAACCTGCGCGTGCTGAGATATTTGAAAGGACAGTTGGGCGCCGATCAGGACCAGATCAACGCCCTCGAAGAACTCGTCTCTCGTCATGGGACGGCGACGAACTGCTTCGGAAGCACGGTGACGCTGGCCGATATTTGTCTCGTTCCCCAGATGTGGAACGCACGAAGCATGGCGATTGATCTTTCCGCCTTTCCACGGCTGGGGACCATCGACCAGTCGCTAAACTCCATGCCAGCTTTTGAGAAAGCAGCGCCCGAGGTCCAGCCAGACGCGATATGACCAATAGCCGGCTGGGTCCAGAATAGGCCGTCCAGGCGTTCGAGCTAGTAAATTGCCTCCTCGCTGCAGCGGCGCAGCGAGGAGGAAGTGTTTGCCGACAGGGCTTGGTGATTATTCTTTCGGTTAGAACCGGAAGGTAGCATCTACACCATATGTCCGCGGCGTGCCCCGGATAAGGTAGTCAAGCCCTACAAACCGCAGCGCTAGACCATAGGTGAAATATTTTTCGTTGAAGACGTTCTTCACCCCTGCGCCGACCGAAAAACGTTCGGCGTTATAGGCCAGGCGCGCATTGGCCACCCAATAGCCCGGCTGAGATACAGCCTCGGTTTCCGCGATGTCGTAAAAGACGCGCGAGGTGTAAGTGCCGTCAAGGTTGAGATCGACGGTGTCGTCATTGATTTCCGCCAGCACGAAATCGCCGCTGAGGTTGAGGCTGAACTTCGCGGCATTGGATATCTGGTTCCCGGAGACGTCAACGCCGCTCGTACCCGACACCGTTGCATCGTCGCTATATTTTGGATCCAATACGCCGACGCTGGCGCCAAGCGTCACGCGATCGACGGGCCGCGCGGTGATATCGGCCTCGAAACCGCGGACGCGCGCGCTACTGATCGAACGGAGGGGAAACAGCCCGCCCGCCTCGGTCACGACGACCTGCTGGTTATTGTAGTCGGTCTGGAACAACGAACCGTTGATGGTCAGCGCTCGATTGAGAAGCGTAGACTTAAACCCGACTTCATAAGTCCGTGCGGTCTTCGGCGGCGCGAACGTGATTACGGACGTATCGCTGAAAGCCTGCG
>CAYGOH010000038.1:0-6985 GCA_964351385.1 uncultured Sphingobium sp.
AGGACGCGGCCCTTTCACGGCTGAAACACGGGTTCGATTCCCGTAGGGGTCACCATTTTTCCAACAGCGAAATCTGGTGGTCAGCTCGGTTCTGACGAAGAACTGCTGACCTTGATGTCCGGCGACAGGCGCTGCTTTGCCTTCTTGCTCGGCAGGCGCGTGAACCCGCGCACGTCGCCGATGCTTTCGAAATCGCGCTCGATCATCACCGGGCTGGTCACATAAGCGGTGATCAGCTCCGCAACGGACCGCAGCGCATGGGCATGGATGCGCTCGTACCCATGGCTGGCATCCACCCCGAACGTCACTAGCGCCGTACGCACATCCGCCCCGGCCTCCAGCGCACTGGCGGAATCGGACCGGTAATAGCGGAAAACATCCTTTTGATAGCGGATGTCATTATCCTTGCAGAGCTGCGCCAGTTTCTTTGACAGATGATAGTCGAACGGCCCTGTCTGGTCCGCCATCGCCAGCGTTACGCCGAATTCGTCGCTATTCTGTCCCGGCGCGGTCGTGCCATTGTCGATGGCGACCATCGACGCGACCTGCGGTAAAAGGATGGAGGACGCGCCCACGCCGACTTCCTCGGCGATGGAAAACAGGAAATGCACATCAACCGGCGTTTCCGCCTCTTCCTGCTGCAACGCCTTGATAACCGACAGCATGATCGCGACGCCCGCCTTGTTGTCGAGATGGCGCGAGACGATATAGCCATTGTCCATGACCTCAGTGCCCGGATCGATGGAGACGATATCGCCGATTTCGATGCCGAGCTTGTTCAGGCCCAGCTCGCCGCGCGCATAGGCGTCGACCCGTAATTCGACATTGTCCCAGCTAACGGGTTGCGTGTCGATTTCCTTGTTGAACGTATGCCCCGATGCCTTGAGCGGCAGGATCGTCCCGCGATAGCTGCCCTTTTCCGAATAGATCGTCGCCCGCGTACCTTCGGCAAAGCGCGAGGACCAGTGACCGATCGGCACAATCTGCAATCGTCCATTCGGCTTGAGCGCCTTCACCTGTGCGCCCAGCGTATCGAGATGGGCGACAACGGCGCGCGCGCCGCGCATTTCCTGACCATTGCGGATGGCGCGAATGGCGCCGCGGCGGGTCAGTTCGACTGACAGACCGAACGACGACAGCTCGGCGCAAACCATGCGCACGACATTGTCGGTAAAGCCTGTCGGGCTCGGTGTTTTCAGCAATTTGGTCAATATGCTGATCAGATATTCGGTATCTATCGCAAGGCGGCTCACCGGTTTTTCTCTCCCGATTTTCTGGCGGACTGCATCGTGCGCACTTCTGTGGGCACTGACAATGGAAAAAGTAGATCTACAAAACGCGCGGCGGTGGGTTGCGGTTCATGATTGGCGAGGCCCGGCCGCTCGTTCGCCTCGATAAACACATAGTCCGTCCAGCTTGGCGATTTCACCATCAGGTCGATACCCACGACGGGGATATCGATGGCTTTGGCCGCATTGACGGCGGCGGCGACAAGGTCCTGATGCACGCGGTCGGTGACGTCGTGGATCGTGCCCCCAGTGTGCAGATTGGCGGTCTTGCGAACGGCAAGCTCTGTGCCCTCGGGCAGGATGTCGTCCATCTCATACCCTGCCGCACGAACGATCCGTCGGGTTTCGGCATCCAGCGGAATGCGCGATTCCCCGCCCGTTGCCGCCTGCCTGCGCCTGCTTTGCGCTTCGATCAGCTTTTCGATGCTGTTCTGCCCGTCGCCCGTTACGCTGGCCGGCTTGCGGATGGCGGCGGCGACCATACGATAATTGATCACAACCAGGCGCAGGTCCTGCCCTTCGAAATATTGTTCGAGCAGAACGCAATCCGAAACCTTGCGCGCGGCCTCGATGGCCTCCTCAACCTCATCGACGGTAGTCAGGCCGACGGAAATGCCCCGCCCCTGCTCTCCCCGCGCCGGTTTGACGACCACCGCACCATGTTTGGCGAGGAAATCCTCCAACTGTTTGCGCGAGCCATCAACGGAGCATTGATCGGGCACCGTAACGCCCGCTTCCGATACGATGCGGCAGGAGATTTCCTTGTTGTCGCAAATCGACATCGCCACGGCATTGGTCAGTTCCGACAGGCTTTCGCGGCACACAAGGCTGCGCCCGCCGAAAGAGAGGCGAAATATCCCGCTTTCCTCATCGACGATCTCGACATGGATGCCGCGCCGCCGCGCTTCATTGACGATGATAAGCGCATAGGGGTTGAGCTGTGCGCCAAGGTCGGAGCCAGTGAACAGCTTCTCGTTGAATGTATTCTTGCGCTTCACCGTAAAGCTCTGGATCCGCTTGAACCCCAGTTTCTCATAAAGCGCGATGGCCTGATCATTGTCGTGCATGACCGTCAGGTCCATATAGTCCGCACCGCGATCCCAGAAATATTCGGCAAGACGGCGGGTCAGCGCCTTTCCAAGACCCGGCTGGCGCGCCTGCGGATCGACGGCGAGGCACCAGAGCGAACTTCCCTTGTCCTCTTCGCCCAGGAACTTGCTGTGGTCGATGCCCATGACGACGCCGACCACCTCCTGCGAATGCGCCTCCTCTGCGACAAGGAAAACAATCCCCTTCTGCTCAAGATCCTCATCGAAAAATTCGGGCCGAATCTCCACCATCCCGCGAGAGGCGAAAATTCGGTTCGCCGCCTCGACATCCAGCCCCGGCTTCAATGTCCGGATCGTGACGGGAGGTTCCCGCTTCGCCGTCACATAGGCCGACCGGTTCAGCCGATAGGTGTGCGATGGATCAAGGAACAGTTCATGCGGCGCGCTGGCCAACAACACATGCGGATTGGTGATATAGATCGCAATGTCGCGACAGTTCGGCTCCTCTTCGCGCAGCGCCTCGGCAAAGTCAGTGACTTCGGGAAAGCTGTTGCCGAAGATAACGCGGCCCCACCCGCATTCCGCGACCGCGTTTTGCGTGGCCGCCTTGTGCGGCAGGATGGCCCGGTCATACATCATGGGCCTGCAGCCACATTTCGAGCAGCGCCGCCTGCCACAATTCAGAGCCCTGTAATGGCGTAATATGGCTCACCGGGTCGGCATAGAGCTGATCGAGCCAGTCCTGACGGAACAGGCCGCGTTCGCGCGCAACCTGACTGCCCAGCGCGTCCCGGACCATATCGAGATACGGCCCGGAGATATATTTGAGCTGCGGGACCGGAAAATAGCCCTTCTTGCGGTCGATCACCTCATGCGGAACGACAAGGCGCGCCGCGTCCTTCAGCACGCCCTTGCCGCCATCGTGCAGCTTGAATTCCGGCGGTATGGTCGCGGCCAGCTCGGCCAGCTCATGATCGAGGAACGGTACGCGCGCCTCAAGCCCCCACGCCATCGTCATATTGTCGACGCGCTTGACCGGATCGTCGACCAGCATCACCTGACTATCGAGCCGCAGCGCGCTGTCGACCGGCGTCGATGCGCCGGCGGCCGTCAGATGCGCGGCCACAAGGTCGCGGCTGATATCGCTATCCGCCATCCATTGCGGCGAAAGCTGGCGGGCCAGCACATCATGGCTGCGGTCGAAAAAGGCCTTGCTGTAATCGCCCACCACATCGTTCGATCCGGCAAGCGGCGGATACCATTGATAGCCCGCAAATATCTCATCCGCCCCCTGCCCCGACTGCACGACCTTAATGTGCTTGGACACCTCCCGGCTGAGCAGATAGAACCCGATATTGTCATAACTGACCATCGGTTCGGACATCGCTGATATGGTGCCGGGCAGATTTTCCATCAACTCCGATGAGGGAATGAAGATCTGATGATGGTCGGTCGCGAATTTCTGCGCGATCAGGTCCGAGTAAACGAACTCATCGCCCTTCTCGCCATTGGCTTCCTCGAACCCGATGGAAAAGCTCATCAGCCCTGTCTGCCCCGGCTCGGCGAGCAGGCCGACGATCAGCGAGCTGTCTACGCCGCCTGAGAGCAACACCCCGACCGGAACATCGGCCACCATACGGCGCCTGACCGCAACGCGCAGCGCCTCAAGCACCCGGTCGCGCCAGTCTTCGCGCGTCAGGCCTTCATCCTCCGCGCGCCGTTCATGCGGCGGGTTCCAATAGCGCCAATCCTTGAAGCTGCCATCCGTCGCATATCGGCGCACCGTCGCGGGCGGCAGCTTGCGCACGCCCTGCAATATCGTGCGGGGCGGCGGCACGACCGCATGAAAGCTCATATAATTGTGCAGCGCCTCGCGATCGATGCCGGTATCTACATCGCCGCCAGCCAGTATCGAGGGCAGCGTCGTTGCGATCCGCAACCGCTTGCCCGACTGGCTGTAATAGAGCGGCTTGATACCGAAACGGTCGCGGGCAATCGTAACCGCACCGCTTTCCTGCTCCACCATGACGAACGCGAACATCCCGTGGAACCGTTCGACGCATTCGGGGCCCCAGGCATGAAATGCCTTTAGTATGACCTCAGTGTCGCCATGGGAAAAGAAATTGTAGCCAAGCCCGATCAGTTCCTCGCGCAATTCCGGATAATTATAGATGCATCCGTTGAAAACGAGCGAGAGGCCGAGCTGCGGGTCAACCATCGGCTGCGCCGCATGTTCGGAAAGATCGATGATCTTCAGCCGCCTGTGGGCGAGCGCGATCCGCCCCTGCGCCATGACACCGCTGCCGTCAGGCCCCCGCGGCGCGAGCACCTGCGCCATGCGCGCAACAGCCTCCGCATCCGCGAAAGCGCCATCAAACCGTATTTCCGCTGCAAATCCGCACATAGTCGTCAGGCCTCCAATGCACGGCGAGAGCGCCGGTTCCAAAGATGGCCCAGAAGCGCACCTTGCTTGGTTGCCGAAAGTTTGATGACGATGTCTCGGTTGGCGATATCGGCCTCCCTTTGAAGATTGTGGCCGAAAAGTCGGCGATGTGATGGCCAGGCAAGGCCGCTCAGTTCCGCAACAAGCGGTTGGCGCTATCGGGATAGGGACAGCGAACGGGATCAGTTATGAAGGACTGGGCCGATGATGCAAGCTTTGCCGCGAAATTTTTGTGCGTCGCAGCATGATCTACGCCGTCAACTATTGCCGATCAGGAAGGCCGTCTCACCAGCTATGCGTCTGAACGGCACGTCAAACACCTGCTGCAGTATCTCGGGCGTCAGCACCGCCGCGGCAGGGCCATGCGCGACAATGGTTCCGTCTTTCATCAGCATCACGTCATCGGCGATCCGGGCAGCATGATTGACGTCGTGCAGGACGAGCGCAACCCCCGCCCCCGCCCGCGCGACAGCTTCCATCTTTTTAAGCACCGATATCTGATGCGCGGGGTCGAGGCTGGCCAATGGTTCGTCGGCGATCAGCCATTGGGGCTGCCCCGCCAAAACCCTCCCCAACAGAACCCGCGCCTGCTCCCCACCCGACAAGGTCCAGATGGGCCGCTGGCTCAGCTCGATTATGTCCATGTCAGCCATCACCGCATCGACAATGGCCGCGTCATCCGATGTCAGCCGCGTCCCGCCACCATGGACCAGCCGCCCAAGCTCCACCAAAGCGCGTACCGCCATATTCCAGTGCAGTTCGGCGCGCTGTGGAAGGAAACCCATACTGCGGGCGCGATCCTGCACCGACAGAGCCGACAAAAGCGCTCCGCCAAGCGTGACCTCGCCTCCCGTCGGCACCTCCAATCCCGCCAGACAATGCAGCAGGCTGCTCTTGCCCGCGCCATTGGGTCCCAGAATGGCGGTAATACGACCGTGCGTCAGAACACCGTCAACGCCGTTCAGAATGGTTCGGCCACCCTTTTCAAGCCTCAGCGATGCAAAGCGCAGGTCCGCCATCACGCCATCTCCCGCCGCATGCGCAACAGCAGCGCGAGGAAGAACGGCGCGCCCAGCACAGACATGACGACACCAAGGCGGATTTCGCTGACGATAGGCAGACTGCGCACCACCATATCCGCGACAACGACAAGCAGTGCGCCGCCCAGCGCCGAAGGAATGATCAGCGCCGAGGGCCGGTGCCCGACGAGCGGACGCATGATGTGCGGAACCATCAGGCCGACAAAACCGATGACGCCTGCGATCGCCACCGCGCTGCCGACGCAGAGCGCCAGACCGATCACGATCCGCCATTGCAGCCGCCGCATATCGACACCCATCGACCGTGCGGCGAGATCGCCCAGCGTCAAGGCATCAAGACTGCGCCGCGTCGTCAGCAATACCGCGATGCCCGCAGCAATGAGCGGCAGGCCAAGCCATATATCATCCCAGCTTCGATCTGTCAGTGCGCCCATCAGCCATGTGACGATCTCCGTGCTCGCGAACGGCGTCGGCGCAAGATTGATGATCAGCGCGGTGAGAGCCGCGGCAAGGCTGGAGAGCATGACCCCGGCCAGCGTGAATATGATCGTGCTGCCCGACCGGCCCGCCACCAACGAGAGGATCGCCGTGCCTGCTCCTGCACCCGCCAGCGCGAAGACCGATAAAACCCAGGGCGAGGTGCCCAGACCGAAAAACAGGCTGGCGACCGCGCCCAGCGCCGCACAGGCGGACACGCCGAACAGGCCGGGGTCGGCCAGCGGATTGCGCAAATAGCCTTGCATGGATGCACCTGCCGTTCCGAGCGCCGCACCAACCAGCATACCGACGCATATTCTCGGCAGCCGCAGTTCGGTGATGATCAGCGATTCCAGATCGCCGCCAACCCAATGCCCCGGCGCGATCCAGTGGCGGCCCACGAAAAGCGATAGCAACGCTGCCAGCGCCAACAACACAACAAGGCTGGCATTGAGCCTCATGAACTATGCTCGCTCACCCATTGCGCCCGGATATGGGAAAGGCGCTGTATGGTCGGAATGATGACCGGGCCGCCGCAATGGAGCAGGTGCGAAGGAAATTCGGCGATCGTCATGGGGACGCGATTGTCGCGCAACACAGGATGCCGCTTCATGCGCGCATCGCCCGATCCGCCGACGCCGGCCATTCCTGCCATACCTGTCATTACGATGTCCGCAGACGACCAGA
>CAYGOH010000038.1:6995-9325 GCA_964351385.1 uncultured Sphingobium sp.
CAGACGAGGTCTTCGAGGGAGAGAATGTCCCATTGGGAAAGACCCAGTTGTTCGCTCATGCTGTGAAAGCCGGCCTTTTCCAGCAGTTCGTTAGCCAGCGTGTCCTTTCCCGGGACCAACCCGCTATCCTGCCAGATAAGGGCTGAAGGCGTGCGTGCATCCGGTGAGGGGGCGGCGCTGTAAACCGCCCTGTCGATAGCATGGTTAAGGGCCTCGCCACGATCCTTTCGGCCGATGGCGGCCGCGACACCGGCTATCTCGGCCTTGCTTTCGGCCACCGAGGCGGGCACGCCCAGCTGTAAAAGCGGGATATTGAGCCGCTCTAGAGCTTTCACCGTTTGAGGCGCGACCATCGATCCGGCAATCACGAGGTCCGGCCTTCGTGCGATGATATCCTCCGCCTCGTTTCCCACGGCGGGAAACTGCGCCGCCCATGTCATCGGCACCGATGAGGAAAGCGGGTCTTGCGAATAGCTGCTGATGCCAGCGATCTGCTCAGGGTCGGCGATCTCTTTCAAAATCGCATCGACGCACGGGTTCATTGACACGACCCGCTGCGGAATGGCCGACCCGCTATCGGCACGCCCCCCGCCATCGCTGCCGGACGCCGTGCAGCCCGTGATCAGCAGAAGCAAGGCCAGCGCCAAACCCCTCCCGATCCCATGCCGCCCGGCGTCCAGTTGCATCAGAGTTTCAACCTAAGTCCAGCATAGGCGGTACGGCCATATGTACCATATCCGCTCACGACCTCATATTGCGTATCGAACAGGTTTTCGACCCTGCCGAATATTTCCACGACGTCGGTCAGCGGATAGCTCGCACGGACGTCCGCAAGCGCATATCCGTCGAGCGCGACGCTGTTCGCGGCATCGTCATAGCTATCGCCGACCATCTGCAGGCTCGCGCCGACGGCCAGTTTCCAGGGGCTATTCCAATCGATGCTCGCATTCAGGCTGTCCTGTGGGCGCCGCTCCAGCCTGTTTCCAAAATTCGGTCCGGCCGAACGATTGCGCGCGTTGACCAGGCTATAGCTTGCCTGAAGGTCCAGGCCGGTCGCCGGATGAAGAATTGCGCCCAGTTCCACACCCGATGCCCGCACCCGCGCGATATTCTCAGACTGGAATGTCGCAAAATTATAGGCGATCAGATTGTCGCTCTTGCGGTGGAAATAGGTGACGAAAAAGCGTGCCATGCCGCCCAACTGCTGCTCCAACCCGATATCGAAGTTCCGCGCAGTTTCCGGCTTCAAACTGGTGTTGCCATAGGGCGGTAAGCCCTCGGTGACCGTCGGTGCCCGAAAACCCTCGGCATAGGTTAAGCGCGCAACCGTGCGCCCTTCATTGGGGGTATAGGCGATATTGCCCCCCAATGTCGTATGCCCGCCATACACATCATAATCGTCATATCGCACACCACCGGTCAGTGTCAGCCCTTGTACAGGCCTGATAATCGCCTGAGAAAAGACGCTGGTAACATCGCTTTTCGCGATATCGGGCACAGCCCCCTCATAGGAAGTGCTGGTTGACGTGCGTTCATGCTCAACGCCGTAGACGAGCGTCACCGCATCGTTGAGGTCGAAAGACCCGTGATATTCGAACCGATCGACCTTTCCTGTGACATCGAAGTTGTTGAACGAGAAAATAACAGGATCGGTGCCCACGCGGTCAATATCAGTCCGGCTGTAGGATATGCGGTTACACCACCTGCCATCGAGCAGGCTTGCATTAAGTCCCGCATAGAGGACAAATTGCTTGTTGCGGACCTCGGGAAGCGAATCCGCCCCCTGAAACGCACCGTCATACTCAATACGACCGCGGTTATAGTAGCCGCGCAGATCGAGAGAAAGTGCGTCTGACAGGTTGAATTTCAATCGGCCGTTGGTGCTTACATTTTCGTAGCCGTCACGCTCCTGCCCTCCTGCCAGCGCAGAAATGCCGCCGGTCCTATACCAGGAACCACCGGCACTTGCCTCGACAATGCCTGTGGTGGCCGAAATATTCGCCCGCCCCTGTTGCGTGTCGTGACTGCCCGCCTCTCCGCTGGCCGAGAGCACAAGCCCGCTGGTCGGTACCAGCGTCTGGACATTGATGACCCCGCCTATCGCCTGGCTACCCCAAATGACGGAATTGGGTCCGCTCAAAACCTCGACCCGGCCGACATTGCCCGCCATCAGCGCCCCGAAATCGAAGGCGCCGTTCGGACTTGACGGATCATTGATGCGCACCCCGTCGATCAGCACGAGCGTCTGCGAACTATTGCCGCCGCGAATGAAAGCGCTCGTCTGCTGACCGCGCCCGCCGCTTTGACGCACCGAAATGGACGGAAGGGTT
>CAYGOH010000038.1:9360-15587 GCA_964351385.1 uncultured Sphingobium sp.
CAGCACGTCGCCGATCGTTGTGGCCTGCAATGCATCTATTCGGTCCCGGTCGATTACCGTAATAGCCTGCCCTGTCTCCGAGCGGGGCTGTTCGAATCCGCTGGCGGTCACGACGATATCGTCTGATGCCCATGCCGACACCGGCAGCAGGGCACAAATCAGGCCAAGATTATAGATTTTTGTCACAGAAAACTCCTTTGCGTGACGTTCAACACAAGTGCCGTCACGCGAGGAATTCCCCCCGTTCAATCGGTACGCCCCGCCCGAATGAAGAACGACTGCGTCAGGCAGGTCTCCTGGCTCCCGGGTCAAAACCTGCCGCCTCGCCTTCCCGGATGTCTCCAGTGGCATGATGAGGCGGCGGCTCGCCGGTCACAGTTGCGGGGGCAGCGCCGGGTTATGGATCGCTCCACTTCCGGCTTCCCTTTTCATCCCGTCTCCGGGAACCTGTCGCAAATCCGCCTCATACAGTCGGATTTCACAAAGGCAAGCGTGCACAGCCATACAAAGCAAGGGCGCACAAAAAGGGCCGGAGGTACAAACCCCCGGCCCCAGCCATGCGTTAGATTGAACGAGCCAAGCCCGCCCGGACCCTCAGAATTTGAAACTGAGCGATGCCGAGTAGGACCGGCCCATCTTGTAAAGGTTGTAATAGATGCGGTTGGCCCCGGCTTCCTGATATTCCTGATATTTCCGGCCAGTGATGTTGCGCACCTCGACCTTCAGCTCGCCGTCGAGACCGCGGATCGTAAAGCCTTCACGCGCCACGAAATCGAGGTTGAATCCCGGATATTCATAGATGTCCGGCGTCGTACCCGGCCCGCGGCTGGTCACGCGTTTGCTCGCATAGGTCAGCAACAGGGTTTGCTGCGACATGCGCTCGGTATTTTCGAGACCAAGCTGCAGGTTGATCAAATGATCCGACTGTCCGGTCAGCGGGTCGCCGTCCGTAAAATAGTTGCTCGCAGGCTGAGCGGCGCTCGGATAGACCGAAACCATATCGCCCGCGCCAACCTTAATTTCCGACTTGGTGTAGGTATAGTTGGCGATCACCACCGCCCGGCGATCGGCAAAGAAGCTGCTGTCCGACAGGGTGTAGAGCGGGAAATATTTCTGCAGTTCGACTTCCGCACCATACAGCATCGCCTCGGGTGCGTTGGCATAGCCGGTCACGGGGTCGTTGCCCGACTGGATCGAGACATAAGCTTCAATCGGCTTGTCGATCTTCTTGTAGAAACCGGCAAACGAGAAACGCTGATCGCGCGCGAAATACCATTCGTAGCGCGCTTCGGCGTTTAACAGCTCACTGTCGGTAAGGTTGGGGTTACCACGATAGAGACGGTTGGTTTCCGGGTCGTAGAAGCTCTGGTTCAGCAATTCACGAAACTGCGGACGCGCAATCGTTTTGGAGCCGCTGACGCGGAGCTGCATGTCGGGATTGACCTCATAGGTGAGCGTCAGCGCCGGCAGCCAATAATCGTTGTTCAGCGAGGTCGAAGCGCCTGAGTTAACGCCCGTGGCGAACACTCTGTCTGGCAACACTTCCTGCCGCGCACGCTCATACCGCACACCCGCGCTGACATTGAACCCATCAAACAGATCGGCCTGAACCTGCGCATAGCCCGCATCGACATTCAGCTTCGCGATGAACGCCGGGTCGCTCTCTGTCGTTTCGACGAGGGCGATATCATAATATTCAATGACCGCCGACCCCAGCAGATAATCGGGCCGGAAAAGGCCAACGACCGTCGGAAAGCTGTTGCGCGGGTTGAACTGAAACTCACGACGCGAAGACGTGCGCTTCGTATCCGACAGCGCATAGCCGCCCGAAAGGCTCACACCCGGAGCGATCTCATATCCGACGTCAATGCCGAACGAGTAGAGGTCTTCGTTCAGGTCTGAAAAGGCCACCACGGCTTTACCGCGCTGGCGGTCGAGAATGTTGACGAAATAGGCGCCATAGGGGTCCGCCGCCTGATTGGTGCGAACATATTCGAAGTCCGTTTCGAACGGTGCTTCGCGCTGTGAATTGGCATAGCCCGCACGAAGATCAAGGCTCAGGCCATCCAGATCGAACTCGCCGACCAACTGCGTGTCGATCAACTGTCGTTCATACCAGGACGTCGACTGCTGCAGATAATCCGCGCCGACAAATGTGTTGGGCTTCGAACCGGCGGCGAGGCTGGCCTGCTTCAGCGTGTCGCGAACATAAAGGTTGGTCCAGCGGATCTTGTTTCTGCCGAATTCGAGACCGAAACCGAGAAGCCCGTTCACGACAATGCGATTGTCGGTCAGAACCTTCGTGAAATCGGTGTCCGTCGCAGACAGATCAGCATTCTGTGCCGTCTGGTTCAGCGTAGAGCGCGTGCGCCACTTGTTGCTGAACGCGGCGCTGGCAATAATGCCGAGTTCGGTATCGCCGATATACAACTTCTTGCCTGCATTGATTTCGGCAGAAAAATTGGGCGGCAGCTTGTCGTTGCGCTGAACGAGCACATTCCGCGCCGTGATCAGCTGCTTCGCAATCTCCGGCGAATCCACGTCGCCGATCCGCTGACCGCTGGCGAGAAAGTCGGCGAGAGCGGGAGGAACGTCGCGGTTGCCATTGTCGAAACCCGTCCAGTCGGTCTTGCTACCGTAATAGGTGTAGCCAAGCTGACCGGTGGTCTCGCTGTTGCCGCCGATACCGCCCTTGATCGAGATGAAATCTTCATCCGGGGTCGATTTGGTGGTCAGGTTGATGACACCGCCGCCGAACTCGCCGGGGAAGTTCGCAGAATAGCTCTTCTGCACCAGTGAGGAAGCGACGATATTTGTCGGGAACAGGTCCAGCGGAACGACGCGCTTGAGCGGCTCGGGACTGGGAAGCGGCGAACCGTTGAGCAGAGCGAGCGAATAGCGATCACCCAGGCCGCGAACATAGACAAAGCCGTTGCCGACCACGCTGAGGCCGGTGACGCGGCTGAGCGCGCCTGCGATGTCGCCTTCGCCGGTGCGCTGAATGTCCGCGCTCGACAAAACGGAAACGACAGCCGGGGCGGCCTGTTGCACATTGGCGTTACGCCGTCCGGTCACAATTATCGCACCGGGGATTGAGACATCCGACTGGCTGAATTCACTCTCATCCGTCGTGCCGTCGTCGGCTGCACCTTCGGGTTGAGCGACGACGCTTTCAGGTTCATCGGCGGCGCTATCTTGCGCGATCGCCGGCGGCGTAACCAAAGCGGTGGACAGAAGCAAAAGGCGCGCGAGGCTGAGCGGCGTTGCCATGGATTTTCCCCATTTAAATCTATTGGAAAGGAGGCGGGGTGCGGCGTTGCTGCCGCGCCCCGCCCGCCATTATTTTTCGGATCAGGTCGTCGGCAGCGAGGTGCAAGCCGTGCCAGCGCCGCCGAAATCGGCAGTCGCGCTGTTGCAGGTCCAGTCCTGATACCAGGTGTCGTTCGCATCCTGAACGGCGCCGATATATCCGGCATCGTCAAAGAACGCGTCGACCGCGCTGGCGTCGAAGTCCGTCACGGCGGTTTCAGCAGCGCCGTTGACGAAAATGCTCGTCAGGCTGGCGGTGAATGCTGCATCGGTGTTGGTACCTGCTTCGAAGATGGTCTGCGTGTTCGCAGCCGTCACCGCATCACCCGACTTTTCGCTGTAGGCGCTCGAACCGCCGCATTCCATCACGACCGAGTCGAACATCGGAACACCGGCTTCGTCGGTGCCGCTGGTCTGAACCGTGTCAGCATTGCGAAGCTGGAGGCACGCTTCGTTGGGGTCTACAACAACACCGTTCATCAGATGCGCGTCCATACCACCGCGCATCATGATCGATGCGCCATTGCTCGAAAGCGAATTGGCCAAGAAAGTGAAGTTCGCGAGGCGCAGGTTAGTACGGGGAGTTTGTGTGGAGAACGAGTTATCAGTGTCGCCTTCGATCATGCTGTCGCCCTTGTCGGAACGCTGCACGGCGATGACGTACTGGATCAGCGCCTTTGCGCCGGTGTCGATGTCGAGCGAGTCGTCTTCCGCGCCTGTGATAACGACATGCTTCATCTGCGGATGACCGCCGAAGAACTCAATGCCATCGTCCGAGCTGTTGTGAATCTGGATATATTCCAGGCTGGTTCCCGAACCGATACCGCCGGGCGTCAGACCCTGAAGCTCCTTGTCGGAAGACAGGACATAGCCAGAATAGCGGATCTGGACATATTTCATCTCGCCGCTGTTGTCGGTGTTGGTCGCGCCGCCGAACAGAGCAGGAGCAGCCGCACCTTCCGTGTCACGCTCGCAACCCGTGGTGCCCGGTGTGGCGCCCGGAGCCGCGCAGTCCGTAACCTGCGCGCGGCCGAGCAGCACGACGCCGCCCCACTGGCCAGACGATGTGTCGGTATTCGAACCGGTGATGTTCTGCTGGCTGGTGAAGATGATAGGCTTGTCGGCCTGGCCAACTGCCATGATTTTGTTGCCGCGGTTTACCGCGAGCCAGGAAACCGCCTTGCCGTACAGGATCACGCCCGGCTGGATGGTCAGCGTCACGCTGGCTTCACCCGGAGTCGCTGTCGCACCAAGGTCGGTGCCGACATCAACGCGACCAGCCATTTCATACAGCAGGCCGTCAATCTTCGGCAGGTTGGTGTCGGCATCGATCACCGACGGCAGCGTGCAAACGCGCCATGTGCCGGTCGGACCCGTCAGCGTGCCGCTATCGGTTAGCGCAACGCCCACGCCGCCGGGGCATGAGCTCGCTGCCGTGACCGATCCGGTCGGCGTCGGGGTCGGCGACGGCGACGGAGTCGGCGATGGGTTGGTTATGGTGATGTTGCCGCCGCTGCCGGGCGACGCCACGTCGTCTGCACCACATGCGCTCAGCGCTGCGGTGGCTGCGCCCGCCAGCAAAATCTTGGTAAAGTGCGATTTGATGGTCATGATGTTCTCCGCTCCGGCTTGGCCGGTTTGTGTTCGGGTAGCGGAGCGCAGCAGAGATAGTGAACGATCCCCCTTACGCCCTCGAGGCGAGGCAAATAGGGATGAGTCGTGACCGCGTTGTTGCAGTTAGGTTGCAGTTTTGTGAAAACGAAAAAGGGGCGCGGACATCAACAATGCCGCGCCCCAATCCTCCCAGAACATACATTTCTTTCAATGCATTAGCGGGGGAAATTTTTTTGTTGCACTATGGTTTCAACGCTCGGCGTAACTGACCCCGAGATAGCGGAGGCCGTCCGTAGCCACCTCGCGAACGGTGCGAACCGACCCGTCAGCCAGATCCAGCTCCATGTTGGGATCCGCGTCAATTGCCGCCTGATAGGCGATCTGGGCGTCGCCCCGGCGGCCCATGCCTGCATAGGCGTTACCAAGATTGATCAACATCGCGCCGTCAGCGCCATAGGTCCGGTTCAGTTTGGCAATCTGCGCTTCGGCGGTAACAAACTCGCCAGCGGACAGCGAAGCCGCCACAGTCTGCAAATCTTCGTCGCCATTGGCCGCGAGCGCAGGTGTCGCTATAATTGCCAGAGAAACGCCGACGGAGGAAAGCATCCAGGCCATTTTTGACATCATACCATCTCCACAAAATCTTTTTACTATAAACATCATTATTTCACTTTTATGACATTTGGGCAAGTTGCGGATGGCCTTGCCCGGAATATTTTTTTGTCATTTTATTTCATATGTTTACGATGATAAGGTCGGTCGATACTGGCCAATGTTAACCAGCGATGCCATGAAGCTGTCACATTGCACACCTCATGCGACGCGATTTCGTTTTACCGACAAGAAAACTATAAACTTGGCGCGCCAATTCCACGTCCAAGCGCCTCTCAGTGCAAGCGCCCTGCCCCAACTGGAAATATTGGAACGCCCTGGCATAGTGCTGCCTGATATCGGAGAACGGCAGGATACTTTTGTCCGCCCCCCCCTCCGGCAAAGGTGGATGGCTTCTGTTGCCCGGTGCCATGCAATATATGGTGAGAAGGTGCCGGGGTTCTGTTGCCCGGCCCCCGGCGGCCGCTGAATTCCCTTCTGTTGCCCGGTGGGTTCAACCGCGTTCTATTTGGGTAATGTCAGGGCTTGCGCCCCTCAATTACGCAGCAAGAGCAAGTGCTTCGTTATCGTTGGCACTTATAGGTTTTGAGCCTTGAACGGGTTACTCAGCCCGGACGAAAACACCGCCTTTCAACACACGTCGATCCTGGTTCGGCCCCATCAAAGCCGCCGCCCCGCTATGGGACCGGCTG
>CAYGOH010000039.1:0-15471 GCA_964351385.1 uncultured Sphingobium sp.
AAGGTCATGGCGATGGAAGGCCATTATGACAGCCACCCTGACGGAGCGCCGCTGATCCTTTTCGGTATTCCCAATTCGAAGGAAAAGCGCGTCGACTATGCGGTGGAGATCCCGAAGGCATCTTCACTGATTCTCAAACATGATCCCGATGCGCCCTTGAACGGCCTCGACAGCGTCCCAGACGCGGACGAACCGCCGGTCGGCATCGTGTTCTGGGCATTTCGTATCATGGTGGGTCTAGGTTTTGCCATGTTCGGGCTCGGCCTGTGGAGCCTCGCAGCCCGTGCGCGCAAACGCCTGTATGACTGGCCGCTGCTGCATCGCGCGGCGGTGCTGATGGGCCCGGCCGGTTTCGTTGCAGTGCTGGCGGGATGGGTCGTGACGGAAGTCGGGCGGCAGCCCTTCACCGTTTATGGTCTGCTGCGCACGGCGGACAGCGCCTCGCCGCTTGACGCGCCCGCAGTCGCGGCGTCCTTGATCGCATTTGTCGTGGTCTATTGCACTGTCTTTGGTGCAGGCATCTGGTACCTGTGCCATCTCGCCAAAAAGCCGCCGCAGGCGCATGAGGCTGGCCTTGACGGCGCCCCCATTCGCACGGCGGGCGTGACGCCTGCCGCTGCAGTTGCAGAAGGAGGCGAACAATGATCGACCTGACCGTCATCTGGGCGGGCATTATCGCCTTCGCCATCGCCGCCTATGTCGTGATGGACGGGTTCGACCTCGGCATCGGCATCCTGTTCCCGCGCTTCCGGGTCGGGCCGGAACGCGATACGGCAATGAACAGCATCGCGCCGGTATGGGACGGCAACGAAACATGGCTGGTGCTGGGCGGTGGCGGGCTGCTTGCGGCCTTCCCGCTCGCCTATGCGATTATCCTGCCTGCCTTGTACGCCCCGCTCATCGCGATGTTGCTGGGCCTTGTGCTGCGCGGGGTCGCATTCGAGTTCCGCTGGCGCGACCCAAGACATCGGCCGCTCTGGGATGTGGCATTCACGCTTGGCTCGGCGGTCGCAACCTTCGCGCAGGGGGTGACGCTTGGCGCATTGCTGCAAGGCATCAGCGTCGATGGCCGAGCCTATTCGGGCGGCTGGTGGGACTGGCTGTCGCTCTTCAGCATATTGACGGGTTTTGGCCTGATGGTGGGCTATGCGCTGCTTGGCAGCTGCTGGCTCGTCTGGAAGACCGAAGGCGCGTTGCAACGGCAGGTCACCGGCTATGCCAAATGGCTGGGGCTGGCGCTGCTGACCGTCATCGGCGTGGTCAGTCTGGCGACATTGTGGCTGGAGCCGCAATATTATACGCGCTGGATCGACTATCCCGGCATTCTTGCCACGGCCCCGGTCCCGGTTGCGACCGCCGCCATCGCCTTCCTCTTTTTCCGCAGTCTGGCGCGCGGATGGGAATTCCTGCCCTTCTTCTTTGCGCTGTGCCTGTTCGCTTTGTGCTTTGTCGGGCTCGGCATCTCGATCTGGCCGGACGTCATCCCGGCGCGGGTGACCATCTGGGAGGCCGCCGCGCCTTACCGCAGCCAGATGTTCATGCTGGTCGGCGCGTTGATCATGGTGCCGATCATTCTGGCCTACACCATCTGGGCCTATTGGGTGTTTCGCGGCAAGGTCGGCAGCGACGGATATCATTGATGGCGCGGGAAACGCTTCGCAGGCTCGGCTGGTTCATCGGCATCTGGGCCATGAGCATCGCGGCGCTCGGTTTGCTCTCGCTGATCCTGCGTTTCTGGCTGCGCTGAACGCCATTATTCCCTGCGCTTATTTGAGCTGTAGCTGGCGGATCGTTTCGGGCGAGAGCTGCTCATCCACCATCTTCCGAAAGATCGTACGCGCACCCTCCGCTGTGAAATGCTGGCGGTCATAATAAGCCGGGTTGGCGCCAATCCAGGGATCGCATCTCTTGTCGTCACACATTGCCTGACGCGGGGAGAGATAGGTGGCGAATTGCCTCGCCAGCGGCGCTACATTCTCATCCAGACCCCAGATATAGGGAATGAGGTAGCGCTGCGAGAGGTTCGGTTCGTTCCTCGCATGGCCCGCAGCGAGCAGCTTTGGCACGCGCATCCTGTAGTCGGGCGTGGGGCCGATCAGCAGGATGGGCGCGCCAATCCTTTTCAGCCGTTCGCCGAGCGCCAGCAGCCTGTCTGGCCGCAGAAACCGCCATTGCCATGTAACGACGATCAGGTCTGGCCGCGCCTGCTCGGCATGGCTGAGCGCTTTCTGCAAAAGCTGCCCGCAGATCGTGCCAGCCCCTTCGGGCGACAGCGCCCAGTCAGGCTCGCACGCAGCATAAGTGGCTTCGGTGACGGCGGTGTTGGGCAGGTCGGCCAATGCCGGGTGGAACATGTTTGCATGGCTGTCGCCCAGCAGCAGGATGCGGCGCTTGCCGACAGTTGCGTCAAGGCACCCCTCGTCGAAATCGGACAGCCGGTCCCGATTGGTCATGATGCAGCGCCGCCACGGGTTCTGGTCTGCCGTCGCGCCGAACGCCGCGATCCGCGCGGTTTCCGGGTCGAAGCGGTCCGGCGCGCCCTTGCTGATAAAGAGCGCCGCACCAACGGTCAGGCAGATGGCTGCCCCGCCGCCGGTCCACAGGAGCAACTTGCGTCCCCCGATCCTCTGCCGGTTGCGGAACGGTTGTTCGACGAAACGCCATGAAAGATAGGCTGCAATGAAGGCGAAACCGACGATGCTCGGCAGCGCGCTGGCGGACAGTTTGTCGGTTAGCGCGATCTCCCGGTAAAAGACGATCGCGGGCCAATGCCACAGATAGAGCGAATAGGAGATCAGCCCAACCCAGACGGCCGGTTTCAGCGACAGCAAACGAGCGACGCTGGTGGCACCTTGTTGCCCGGTCAGGATGAGCAGGGCGGTGGCAAGGACGGGCGGAACCGCCAGCAGTCCGGGCCAGCCCAATTGCGGATCGGCCAGAAATAGGCTTGCGCCCAGCACCAAGGCCGCCAGCCATGCGATGCCCTCACGCAGCCAACGCTTTCCAAGCAAACCGGCGGGAACACGATGGATAAGGACGCCCGCCAGCAGCTCCCACGCGCGCCCTTGCGGCAAGTAAAAGGCGTCGATAGGCGCGGCCCGCACCTGCCAGATGTTGAGCGCCAGCGACCCCGCCAGCAACAGCATCAGGCATGGCCACATCCACCGGCGGGCAGTGCGCACGAGCAGGATCAGCAGGATCGGCGCAAAGATGTAGAATTGCTCCTCAACCCCAAGCGACCATGTGTGCAGCAGCGGCATGTCGCCGGCCGCTTCGTTGAAATAATCGACGTTGCTCCAGAAATAGAGGTTGGACGCGAACAGGATCGCCGCAATCGCCGCCACGCCGCCAGCTTCCAGTTCGCCCGGCATGACCAAAACGGCCGACGCCGCCAACACCGCGAGCACGACGACGAGCAAAGCCGGACCGATCCGCCGCAATCGGCGCTCATAGAAATCGAGGAACGAGAATGTGCCCGCCTGGGCCTCGCGCAAAATGATACCGCCGATCAGATAACCGGATATGACGAAGAATATGTCGACGCCCAGACCGCCGCCGTGCAGCAGATCTGGCCGCAGGTGATAGGCGAAGACCGATAGCACCGCGACAGCGCGCAGCCCGTCAATGTCCGCCCGGTATTGCGTACTGCCGCCCTTATGCATGTCAGATCGCTCTTATCCGCTGTGCATCAGCCACCGCGGCAATAGAAACGAGGATGAAATATAGCTGGATCACGCGGGCAAATGACCACAGCCACCTTAAATTTCAAATAAGAAAGGGTAAAAATAAGTGCTGCCGCGATTGGAATAGCTCCGAAAGCGTGGTTTCGGCGACGAATGTTCTGTCCTCTGGGGGTGCTGGATAGTCGGGGTCGCTATCAGGTGAGGTGAACCACACGCGAACTTCGTGGGAAAGGAAGTCTGCCCAGACTTCAAACCAATCTTGGTTCCGAAGGAGTTCGCCTAGCTCTGCGACGGTGAAAGCGGCAATGCCAATTCCATTATCAGCACTTTTTACCTCAAGAAGTTCATGATTTGGCAAAACGGTATTTTTATACCAACCAAACAAACTATCCTGATTTATACCTAGCTTTTTAATCCTCCTTGCTAGTTCCAAACTACAAATCTGTTTCTCCAATTTCATATGCAGATATTGAAGCACACATCTATAAACACGTAAGCAACCAAACTGGATAAGCAGGAGCATGATGTGAGCGGATTGCTAGAAGCCGACAGAGTAGCAATCGTAGAGTGGGCGGAGAGGCACCCGGAGATTAAACGAGTATACCTCTACGGCAGTCGTGCTCGTGGCGACCACAATGCTGGGAGCGACATCGACCTGGCCATCGAGGTAATCGTGCAGCCAGGAGACAGCGACAACTTCACGACCTGGATGTACTGGAAGCAGGATTACGACGAAGCGCCCGACTTGCATCTCTCAGTAGAGGTGCAGTTGGAGTGGTACGAAGAGGGCGCAGGTTTGACGAGGGTTGGCCCGGGCGTCGAAAAGGACGGAGTTCTGCTCTTTGAGCGCCAAACCTAAAGGGTGGAATGGGAAGTTGGAACTCACCCCTAAAATCTAAGTGCATCAAGCACTTAGATTAGGTTCTGGTGCGGTCGAGAAGACTCGAACTTCCACGGCCTTTCGGCCACAACGACCTCAACGTTGCGCGTCTACCAGTTCCGCCACGACCGCACATCAGAGTAGGAAGCCGGCCCAAATGCAGGACGGCACCTGATAGGCGGTGGCCATTAGCAAAGCGATTGGGGCCATGCAAGCACCCTTGTTGATGGGAAGAAATTAGGTGCCGTCGACCAGGCTATGGTCGTCCGTTGAGGCCTGCTGAACAGAAGGTTCAGCCGGTTATGAACGCCAGCGACAGGTTCTCGGCATTTTTGGGGATGTCCAGACGGCTCTCGTTGATCGTCGCTTCTTCGCCCGGCTTCAGTTCTGCCTTGTCCGCCCGCGTCGTCCAGCTGAACACCAACCGGTCCTGCCGATCGCGCAGCTGCACTTCGACGGGCGGTACGGCCATCAACGTGGAGCCGCTGTTCACGATTCGCGCGCTGAACGCGAAATATTCCGAACCATTGGGCAATGTCCGCCGCTCGGCAGGCTTGGCCAGATAAAAGAGCAGATCCGGTTCCTGATTGTCGGCGAGCAGGCCAGCGCGAACCGCCCATTGCGGCGGCCCGAAATAATAGAGCGCACCGCCGGCACAGGCGATGATCACAAAGAAAAAGATGGCAGCATAGGTCCACAAGCGCGCTGGGTTGCGTCGCGGGCGGACGACTTCGTCATCATCCTGATAGGAAAAGTCCTCCTCCACATCCATCGACGGCACGGTCTCCGCTGGGTCGGAGGGGGATGGCTCTGCAGCAAAGGGGCTTGGCTCGGCTGGCGCTTCGGGCTGTCTCTCGGCTACCGCCACTTCTGCCGAAGGCGTTTCCGCACCGGTCGCGCTGGTTTGATCCGTGGTGGCGACGGCCGGAACCGGCTTGCTTTCCTCACGCGGTGCAAGCCGCACGCCGTCCTGAAACCAGCTATGCTTGCAGGCCGCGCAGCGCACCTGTCGGCCGTTTACGCCAATGGCGTCGTCCGGTACGATGTAGCGCGTCGAGCAGGCGGGGCAGACGAGGATCATGCGCCTTATTAAGCGGGCATGGGACGTTGGCGCAAGACACCATCAACAGCTTGTTAACGATAAATATCGGTGCGCGCTCGGGCTTTACGGAAAGATGGCCTTGTGCGATGGACTTTTCCGGTTGGATGCGGGGCCGAAATATTCGCTGATATGAGCAACATCATCGAGTTCGAAAATATCGGTTTGCGCTATGGCGCGGATGCGGAAGTGCTGGCGGATGTCAGCTTTTCACTCGCTGCGGGCGGCTTTTATTTTCTGACCGGCGCGTCGGGCGCGGGTAAGACGTCGCTACTGAAGCTGCTGTATCTGGCGCAGCGGCCGACACGGGGCGTGCTGAAACTGTTCGGTGAGGATGTGGTGATGATGCACCGCAGCCGGTTGCCTGGTTTCCGGCGCCGGATTGGTGTCGTGTTTCAGGATTTCCGGCTGGTGCCGCATTTGTCGGCCTATGACAATGTGGCCTTGCCGCTCAGGGTTTCCGGCATGGACGAACAGGAGATCGCCGGGCCGGTCGAAGAAATGCTGTCCTGGGTCGGGTTGGGTGATCGCTTCGATGCGCTGCCCGCGTCGCTGTCCGGCGGGGAACAGCAGCGGATGGCGATTGCGCGCGCGGTAATCGGCCGGCCCGATATTTTGGTTGCGGACGAACCGACGGGCAACGTCGACCCTGAAATGGCGAAGCGGTTGCTGGGCCTGTTCGAGGCGCTCAACCGGTTAGGCACGACGATTGTTATCGCTACGCACGACTTGCCGCTTATCAGCCGGATACCGCATGCGCAGCTGATGCGACTGGACCGCGGCCGATTGGTCGATCCGACCGGCAGCTTGCGTTTCCCGCCCAGAAAGGCTCCGGCGCAGGGGCCTGAAGGCAGATCATTGGGTAAACCGGGATGATGGAAGCGGGTGACGATACGCTCATGCGCCGCATCGCTAAAGCGCCGCAAAACCGGTGGCTGCCCGAAGGACGGCGCGGACCGATGCCGTGGATCATAGCGATCATCATGTTCCTGACCTTGCTGTCAGGGGCGGCGGGGCTGGGGCTGGCGCATGCGCTGGTCCAGACGAGGGCACAGCTTGCGGGCGGATATACGGTCCAGATTGTCGAGGCCGATGCGAAGCTGCGCGCCGCGCAGGTGGCGAAAATCGCCGCATTGCTGAAACAGGATCCCAACGTGCAGCAGGTCTCGGTCGTGTCAGAGGACCGCCTGCTCAAACAGCTGGAACCGTGGATCGGCCAGGACGTGCGGGCAGGAGAATTGCCTGTCCCCGCGCTGATTGACCTGTCGGTTTCGCCCGGCACCCCGGCCCGAGATGTGGATGCGCTCGGCAAAAAAATCGCGCAAATGGCCTCCACCGCCCGAGTAGATGCGCATGGCGCATATCTGGCGCCGATCGAGAAATTGATGCGGACGATGATGTGGCTGGCGGCGGGGCTTGTGATATTGATGATATTGGTCACAGGCGCGGTGGTGACATTGGCGGCGCGCAGCGCGCACGAAACACACAGGGAGACGATTGACATAATGCATTTGCTTGGCGCGACCGACATCCAGATTGCACGGCTGTTTCAGCGACGCATTGCACTCGACGCAATGTTCGGCGGCGTGGTCGGCACCATCGCAGCCGCCGTCATATTGTGTCTGCTGGGGCGGAACCTCATCGCCACCGGATCGGAGCTGACGGGAATGGCGATCATCCCGTGGCAATGGATGCCAGCGCTTTTTCTCATTCCCATTTTTGCGGTGCTGGTGGCGGCGATCACCGCGCGGTTGACGGTCAAGCATGCGTTGGAGCGGAGCCTGTGATGGCGCGCTTCGCGGCATTTATTGTCCTCGTCTGGGCGTTGGGTTTCGGCTGGTTCGCGCTGTTGTTGCCGCAACCGCTCGACGGTCGTACCACCGATGCGATCGTCGTGCTGACCGGTGGCGCCGGGCGGCTCGATCGCGGTATCGCGCTGATGCAGGATGGCGCGGCCAAACGCATGCTCATTTCGGGCGTGGACCGGTCGGTCCGCCCGCATGAGCTCGCCGTTCGTTATGACGCGCCGGACAAATTGTTCGACTGCTGCATCACGCTGGGCAGCGAGGCGATCGATACGCGGTCAAACGGCATAGAAACGGCGCGGTGGCTGGAGCGGCGCGGCTATGACACGGTGCGGCTGATCACGAGCGATTGGCACATGCGGCGCGCGTCCTTCGAACTGCGTCAGGCGCTGCCGGTCGATATCGTCCTCGTCTATGATGCGGTACCCAGTCAGCCGAGCTTTTCGACATTGTTCAAGGAATATCACAAATATCTGGTGCGACGCATCGCAGCGCTGATCGGCATCTGATCGATGTCGAGCCGGATCTTACGGTGGCTTCGCTCGGCGCTGTTCGCCGTCATTTTCTACACGATGACCGTCCTTTTTGTATCGGCGGCATGGGTGGCGGCGCTATTTTCGGATGCCGCATTGCGCTGCGTGGTATCTGGCTGGGGGCGTTTTCATCGTCGGTCATGCCACATCATTCTGGGCCAGAAGGTGCAGATCATCGGCGACTTGCCACAGGAGCCGATACTCTACATCTTCAAGCATGAATCGATGTTTGAAACGATCGATCTGCTATGCCTGTTCGACCATCCCGTTGTCGTCGCCAAACAGGAACTGATCGATATTCCTTTCTGGGGCGCAATCGCAAAACGACATGGGGTAATTGGCCTGCGCCGCGAGGACGGCGCGAAGGCGGTGCGCCACCTGAAGGCCCAGGCCATAAAAGCCGTTCAATCTGGACGGCCGATATGCCTTTTCCCGGAAGGTACGCGTGTGCCCCATGGCGAAACGCCCTCAATCAAGGCGGGGTTCGCTGCCGTCTATCATCTTCTTGGGCTGCCCGTCGTGCCGGTTGCCGTGAACAGCGGCCTGGTGTCGCCCCGCAACAGCTTCGTGAAAAGCCCAGGCACGATAAGTTACAAGGTGGGGGAGGTCATTCCCGCCGGCCTGCCGCGCAAGGAGGCCGAAGCGCGCGTGCATGCCGCCATCAATGCTCTGAACGACTGAACGTAGGAATGGGCGATTCCCGCCGTTGATCTGCGTCAAGGAACAGTTGGCGAACCAATGTCATCGAGATTGCTGTTTCCAACAGAACAAGCGAGTATGATGATGAGCATGATCGATCAGCTTCCCGTAGTGGGCGCCGCCATAGCAGCCTTCGCATTCATGGCGGTATTGATTGCCGTGTCGGTTGAGGACGCGATCAAGAATTGAGCGCGACCATGAACCCGGCGCGGCTGCTTGGGCTCGCGCTGTTTTGCCTTGGCCGCACGGTCGGGGTCCGGTAATCGGGGTCATGTCCACCGAGGAAGAGCTTGTCGCGCGGCTTGGCCTTGCACCCCACCCCGAAGGGGGCTGGTATCGCGAGACATGGCGCGCCGATACCGCTCCGGGCGAGCGGGCGTCGGCTACGGCGATTTATTTCCTGCTACAGGCGGGCCAGCGGTCGCACTGGCACAGGATCGATGCGACGGAGATATGGCTCTGGCATGCGGGGCATCCGCTGCATCTTTCCACCGCGCCCACAGACGGCGGGCCAATAAGCGAGCTGCGCCTGGGGCCAGATATTCTAGCCAACGAAGCGCCCCAGTGCATCATCCCCGAAAACCACTGGCAAGCGGCGGAGGCAAGCGATGGCTGGGCACTGGTCAGTTGCATCGTTTCACCCGGCTTCGAATTTTCCGGTTTCACGCTTGCGCCGGATGGTTGGGTGCCGGGTTAGATTGGCGAACCCGTGCAATCAGTTGAAGCTGTAGACGATGGACGCCCGCGTCGCCGTGTCGGTGGATTCGCGTCCGATAGGCGGATTTTTTTCCTTCTGCAGGTTGAACGACAGGCGTGTCGACAATGATTTCGAAACGGCTGCGGTCAGCGAGGTCGTTGAAATCAGGGTCGTGTTGACCGTCCCGCTTAATATCGATGCATCCTGCGCGAACTCCCACCCATCGTTGAATTTCCAGCGATAGGCGAGCGATGCGCGACCGGCGAACTCATTTTCATCACCGGTATCGACATAGCTGGTTTGACGCAGCGCGGGACCGGCATCGAGCGTCAGGGTCATATGATCGGTCTTCAGCGCTTGGTAACCGATACCGGCCGATTGCGTGAAACGGCGGGTATATCCGGCAAATTCATCGCGCTCCCAGCCGATCAGGCCATAGATATAGAGGCCGTCGTGCAGAAAATAATCCATGCCGTAACTCGCCGCATATTTCTCGCGAGATGTTGCCCCGTTGGTTCGCCGGTAGTCCACCAGTGCGGACAGCTTGTGGCGCAGCTTGATCCCTTCGCGCACGAGCGACAGTCCCAGAACGCCGCTGACCTCATCGGTATTACCGGTCGTATTGCCCACGCCGGCCTCGCCCTGGCCGGTCCACCCCTCAAAATATCCCTGAGAGGCGATCTTGTCCTGCTTTTCCTGCTCCGCCAATGCCTGTGTTTCGGTCAGCAGCGCGGCCGCCAGCGCTGCGATTTCCTCTGTGTCGTCTGGGTTGGTCGCTTGCGCGATCGCCACGACGGTGTCGACAGTCGCGCTCTCGCCGCTTTTCGCCGCCTCCCGTATCATCGCCTCGACGGCGGGAGGAATGGCCGCATGAACGGGCGCAACCAAGCAGTATGAGACAAGGGCGGCAACACTCAGCCGCGCGAATCTCGTTGACGTCATGAAATTCTCCAGGGACAGGATCAAAGGTATGCCAGTGCCTTATGCACGCCCTTCATTCAAGCTGTCGGCTCTTCAAATCAACCCCTTTTTCCCGCAGCCCAGGCGGGTCGGCACTGTCGTCGCTACAAAGTCAGAAGCGGTGCCTGGTCAGGCCTGTGGGCTTATTTGCCGACACCCAGAGCGTGGGCGATAGCAACGACCTGCGGGTCTCCGGCGTCTTTCTGCGTGTCTTCACTTGGCTCGCTGCTTGCGACTGACCAGGCGAAAAGCAGTACGCCCGCGGACCATAGCAGCGCCGACCGGCGGCTTTTGAAGAGGCGGGAATAGTTGAAGCCGAACATGCTGCCAGTCTAGCGGCGCGAGGTTAAACAGATATATATGTGCCGCCGCGCGATTGATGTGTCGGATCACCCCTCGCGATGATCCAACAGATCGTCAGTTACTTCCATCAGCAGCAGCGGCTCATGAGCCGTACCGGCAATCGCATCGACGAATGCGTGTCGCGTTTCAGGTTCATCGTACACCATCTTCGCATCGAATGCCCTTTGCCATGTTGCGCGATCCGGCCATTCCGCCACGCCGATGAACCGCACGCTGCCGTCCGCCTGCTCCTCGCGGTGGAGGCGCGAGCCGAAACTGCCATATTTCTTCTGGATCAATTGCGTGCCACGCCGCCATGCCGCGCGGAACTGCTCCTCCTTACCGGGATGGACTTTCCACCAATAGGCCGCGACAAACATCTGCGCCTCTCCGCATACGGGTTAAATGGTGACGTACCCGCTCTTATTCGGGCTCGTTACGAATATCGTCGGCAGCGTCATTGGAGCTTGTCGATGGCTCTGCCCGCCTGCGCCCGCCCTCATCCTTGCTGGCGGTTCTTCCATGAAAGGCGTCCATCGCCGCTTCCCTGTCTTCGCCGAAGAAGCTGCGAATGTGAATGTCGCGCTGCGGGAAGGGGATTTCGATCCCATGTTCACGCAGCGCATCGTCGATGGCCCAGCAATAGGCCGCCATCATGCTGCCCGGACGCTTCACCGCAGCGAGCGTCGGCCACACCACCAGCTCGAAATCGAGCGAGGAGTCGTTGAACTTGGTGAGCCAAACCTGCGTTTTGTGCGCATCGTCATCGGGCATGGTAAAGGGCACGGATCGCGCTGCCGCCAGCGCCGCCGCCTTTACTGTATCCTTGTCCGATCCATAGGCGACGCCGAACGGAACGCGAATCCGCCGCGTGCCCCGGTTGCGGGTCCAGTTGGTAAGCTGCCCGTTCAGCAGATTGGCGTTCGGCACCATGATATCGACATTGTCGTTGGTCATCAGGTTGGTCGCGCGCGGGCCAATGGACGAGACGATGCCGTTGGTGCCGTTCTCCAGCTCGACATAGTCCCCTACCTCGATCGATCGGTCAAACAGCAGAACGATGCCGCACACGAAATTCTTGACGATGTCCTGCAGGCCCAGGCCGATACCGACACCCAAAGCGCCAGCGAACAGCGATAGCGTCGAAAGATCGACGCCCAGTGTCGATACGGCGGCGGCCAATCCCGCAAAGACGATGATATAGCGGATGACCTGCCCGCCGATATAGACGCTGGCCATGCGCGCTTCGCCCAGTCGCACCTGCGCGCGTTTGACGAGCAGGCGCACCGCCCATGCCGCAAAGACGGCGATGGCGAGGATCGTCGCAGCCCCTACCAACGTGCCGATCGATATGCCCGTGCCGCCGACCGAAAGCAGATGCGTGTCGAGCAGTTCGCGTCCGGCCTCTTCTACATTCGGCGTCATGTCGCTGCACAACCTCTCAATAGATTACGCCTAACCTTCCCCATTGCACCGCATTTGGCAAGACCAAGGCGGGCGGACTGATGGGTCAGGGCTTTGCCAGACCTGTGAACGGGTGCTCGTCCGACCATGCGCAGCCGGTGCGCGTTTCGCCCGTGACCTTCAGCGTCACATGAAAGGGGTAGGTGCGATCGGACATGCCGTCGTTGCACGCGCCCGGTGTCGCCGCGAGCACGAAATCCTGGCCTTCGTGCGACCCGGTGAAGGAGACCCCGTTGCGCCCGGCAAAGCGGGATACCCTGATCGGCCAGCCGTCGCCATTCTCCGGAGTCGTGTAGGTCAGCGTATCACCCGCGACCTGACCGCCCCAGAAGGGTTCAGTGCCGGTAAAATGCAGCACCTCCTTGATGCCGATTTCCGAATAGGGCTGCGTGTCGTCGCTGTCTCCTGGCGCGCCGCTGCCACTACCTCCCGCATTGCAACCCATGAGCAGCAAAGCGAAAGAAAGGGCGGAGAGGTGAACGACGCGGATCATGGCGTCAGTGTGCCCGAGCAGGCGGTGTCTGTCCACGGCCAAGCAAGACCGGATTTGGCATGGGTGTGCAATTCGCGTTAGGAAGGGCGGGCGCATCATTGAAGGGAGGCCGCGCCATGTTCGTTTCCATGCCCATGCTGATCGGCATCGGCGTCGCGATATTGTTCGTGGCCCGGATATTGTGGTGGCGCTGGTCGCATGCCGCACGCCGCCAGAACGAGTTGATGGGTATCGACAATGATCATTTTTCAAAGGGCGTTCCCTCCGCCCCTCAGCTTGCGGCATTGACGCCGGAGATCGAGGGGAAAATTCGTAACCTTGTCGCCGCGCGCAAGAAGATCGAGGCGATCAAGCTGGCGCGCGAGACGACGGGCATGGGCCTGAAGGAAGCGAAGGAATATGTCGAGCGGCTGTAGCGCTACTGCGCCTATGCATGACTCGCGCATCCTCCTTCTCAGGCGAGCGTCACGAAAATCTCCGCCTCGATCAGCCATTGGCCACCAACCTCCCGCCATTTTGCGCAGTAGCTGCCCGAGGATGTGATCGCGCCGCCTGCGCCATCCAGCCCCTGCCACGCGCCCTCCTCCATTGGCAAAGGCTCAACCGCTGAGACAATAATCTGGCTGGGTGTGCGAACGTAGATGGCGGGTGAGGGCGCGGAGAATTCGCGTCGCCAGACCTTCACCTGTGCCATGCGCCCGGCGATCACCGCGCTGTCTGTGCCGGTCATCATGACGCAGTCGCGCGCGAGGATGGGCGCGATGGCCTGCGCGTCGCGATCGGCAATGGCGCGATTGAAGGCGGCGCGGCGGGTGCGGATGGCGAGTTCATCGGCGGCGGAGCTGGATGCGGACATGCGCCGTCTATAGCCGTGCGATTGGGCGGTGTCAGCGCGGCAACCGCATTTCTCCGCACCACCCCCTTGCACTCGCTCGGCACGCGCGCCAAAGACGCTCGGGTGACGTCCACTATCACCATCGGCAATGACGCAACGGGCAAGCCAGTCCCGATCGACGTGGAGGAACTGCTCGCCACGCGCCTGTTGGTGCAGGGCAATTCCGGTTCCGGCAAATCGCACCTGTTGCGCAGGATGCTGGAGGAAAGCGCCGCGCTGGTGCAGCAGGTGGTGATCGACCCGGAGGGCGACTTCGTGACGCTGGCGGATGAATTCGGTCATGTCGTGATCGAGGGCGGCGATTATAATGAGGGCGATATCGTGCGCATGGCCCGCCGCATCCGCGAGCATCGCGCGTCGGTGGTGCTGAGCCTCGAATCGCTGGAGCTGGAGGCGCAGATGCGCTGCGCCGCGACGTTTTTGTCGACCCTGTTCGATGCGCCGCGCAATTTCTGGTACCCCGCTCTGGTCGTGGTGGACGAGGCGCAGATGTTCGCGCCGACAGCGGGCGGAGACGTGTCCGACGAGGCGCGGCGGCTGTCGCTGGGCGCAATGACGAACCTGATGTGCCGGGGCCGCAAGCGCGGGCTGGCCGGGGTGATCGCGACGCAGCGGCTGGCGAAGCTCGCCAAGAATGTCGCGGCGGAGGCGTCGAATTTCCTGATGGGACGCACGTTCCTCGATATCGACATGGCGCGCGCTGCGGACCTGCTCGGCATGGAGCGGCGGCAGGCCGAGCAGATCCGCGATCTGGAGCGCGGATCGTTTCTGGCGCTCGGCCCCGCCATCTGCCGCAGGCCGGTGTCGGTGAAGATCGGCGCGGTGCGCACCAGCGTGCGCGGCGGCACGCACAAGCTGATGCCGCCGCCGGTCGCCTCGACCGAGAACATGCAGGAGCTGCTGTTCGCGTCGATGGAGGAAGAGCCCATATCGGCCCCGCCCGAACCCGTGACACCCGAACCCGCGCGGGTCGAGGCTGAAACGGTGATGCAACAGCTCGCGGCAGCGCCGACCGCGCGGCCCGCCGCGCCGGAGCTGGACTTTGGCGAGAGCGAACCGGTCACCATTGCCGTGCTGGAGGAGATGGTCGCAGAGCTGGACGAGCACCTGCCGCCCGCCGCCGCGCTGTATCAGGATTTTGGCGTGCGGTGCCGGATGCAGGGCCTGAAACAGGCTCCGATCGACCTGCCAGCCTTTCGCAAGCGCTTCGCGATGGCCATGGCGGGTATGGCGGATGCCGCCGACCCGCGCTGGCAAGGGGCGGAACGTGCGGGCGCTGCGCTGCCCGAAGATATGCTCGCGCCGTTTATGCTGATCGCGCGTGCGGCGCTCGACGGTGCGCCGGGGCCGGATGATGCGGCGCTCGCCCGCGCCTATGGCACCAGCTCTCCGGGGCGGGTACGGCGGTTGATCGATTATATGGAAAAACAGGGGTTTATCGTTCTGCGCACCGATTTTTCGGGCAAGCGTTCGATTGGCGTGCCCGCGCTGGGCATGTCCACAGCGGCGTCGGAGGGGTAGCCGGACCGCGCGGAAGGTCATGAAGGTCACGCCCCGTCGGAGGGCATGGCGGCGTTCTCTTCCATCTCCTCTTCCAAATCCCTACCCAACTCAGCGCCCAACTCAGCGCCCGGCTCGGCGTCCATCTCCGTCCCCAGTTCGGAGAACGCCTCCATCAGCGCATCGCGAACCGCCGCGTCATTGCCCAGCCGGAGGACCGCGCGGGCAAGCGCGATGGCGTACAGATCAGGCGAGGCCGCGGCGCTGACGGCTTCGGCGGTCCGCCCATAGAGCGCGGGCTTGCGCGTGCGCAGCAGGAATTGCGCGAGCCGCTCGTCATAGCGGCGATGCTCGCCGACCTTCTTGCCCTGATAATAATGCGGGATCGGCACGCCCTTTATCGCGCGGGACAGGACGGCGT
>CAYGOH010000040.1:0-2333 GCA_964351385.1 uncultured Sphingobium sp.
CTGTTGCGGCAACACGCGAATGAAGGTGTAGGTGACCGCAAAGCCCCACAGCATCGACAGCGACACGCTCGCAAGCTTGGCCAGCGTCAGAACGCGCGCC
Source organism: uncultured Sphingobium sp. (assembly GCA_964351385.1). Lineage (GTDB taxonomy): Bacteria > Pseudomonadota > Alphaproteobacteria > Sphingomonadales > Sphingomonadaceae > Sphingobium. Next base: position 101 of record CAYGOH010000040.1, read on the forward strand.
GACCGTTCACCCGAGGCAATCAGGGTCCGGACCAAGCCCGCCCTACCCGCCTGCCATAGGCTTGCGCGCGAGGAACAACGTCTCGCCCAGCGCCATGCGCCGCACATCCTCCGGCGCGCAATCCTGCGCGGCGATGATCGTCAGGTCGAAACCGGCGGCACGAATGCGATCCGCGAAATCCGGGCCATATTGGCGCACATGGTCCCATTGGCCGAAACGCCGTTCCCGCTCCAGCGCGGTCATGCCCGGGGTGCCATCCTCGGTCGGCTTTGCCCACAACGGCACGATCAGCCACGCCTGTCCGCCCGGTTTCAGAGCGTCGAAGATATTACGCAGCACCAGCGCATCGTCGGGCACATGTTCCATCACATGGCTGGCGTAGAAAAGGTCGAAGCGCGCCGTCTCTCCAATATCCATCAGGTCGACGCGGCGAACGCCCTCTACCGCATAGATGGAGGGTTCAATATCGGCAGGCACATAATCGCCCGCGCCCGCCCGCAGTCGGCTGACCAGACTGCCTTCATTGGGGGCCATATGCAGGATCGCCGATCCTTCGGACACGTCGATGCGAGCAGTATCCAGCAGATGGTGGACCAGCCGTTCGCGCGGCGACGCGCCACAGGCCGGGCACCCCCATTGTGCGCAATCGCCATAGCGAAAAAAGCCGACGACATCGCCGTCACACGCCGGGCAATGCCGGTCCGCCCGCGCGCCAAGCCCAGCGCGCGCCGACAACAGCCCGCGCGACAGGTGCTTGCCCGCCGCCTTCATCGCTCGCGCCGCCGTAATCATCGCCCGATTCTCATCGCCCACCCACTATCAGAAACGCCCCATATCAATAGGCGCGGTGATGCACCAGAACGCGCAGCGTCGCCAGCACGATGCGGATATCGCGCCAGATCGACCAGTCCGTCACATATTCAAGGTCCGACTGGAGCCGCAACAGCAGGTCCTCATGCGCATCCGTGCTGCCCCTGTGACCGCGCACCTGCGCCAGCCCGGTAATACCAGGCTTGATGCAATGGCGCGCCCAGTAGCGCGGGTCGACCTCCCAATAGAGCGCATCGGCAGCCTTCGCACCGGGCGCATGCGGGCGCGGCCCGACAATGCTCATCTCGCCCTTTAGAACGTTGAACAATTGCGGCAGTTCATCGATGCTGGTTTTCCGCAAGAATGCGCCGATTGCCGTCAGGCGGGGATCGGCACGGCGGGTCAGCTGGCTCGCGCCGCTGTCGGTCGCCTCGGCGCGCATGGAGCGGAACTTGTAGATTTCGAACGGCCGGGCATCCTGCCCCAGCCGCGACTGGCGGAACAGCACCGGACCGGGACTGGTCAGCTTCACCGCGAGCGCCGCCAGTGCCAGCACCGGCGATAGCAGGACGATTGCTGCCAGCGAGACAACAAGATCGAAGATGCGCTTGATGATGCGGTCACGATAGTCGAGCGGCCCGCCCGCGACCACAAGGGTTGGCTGGTGATGAAATGTCCCGCCTCTGACCGGCGCAAAACGGGCCATTTCCGGCATCAATATTTCGCCGCGCGCCGACAGCGACTTGAGCGCAACGCTCCAGTCGCCGATTTTCTCGCTGGCGCAGGCAACAACCACATGCTCCGCCCCGCCCACAGCAAGCGCCAGCTTTTCCGCCATCGCCGCGTCATGACGCGAAGGGTCCAACCCCAAGGTCTTGGCGTCGATCACCTCCATCTGGCGCGGCAGATCGGGAATGTCGACGCCATCGGCAATCAGTAGCTCCATCACCGGCACCGCGCCCAGCATCCGGCGCGACAAGGCGATGACGATGAACCGGCATCCCACCAGCCCGAAAACGGACAGCAGACCGCCGACCATGAAAGTGAGACGGGAAAGCTGCTCCCCAATTTTCGCCAGAAACACGATCAGCAGCGTCAGCAGTGCCGCCTGCACGAATGCGATCAGCGCATGCGCGGCCCCGGTGCGCACATTGGCCAACATCCTGATACCATAGGCACCGCCGTTGATCGCCAGCAGCGTATAGATCGGCGCGAGAATTGCGAAAATGACGATACCATGCGGTTTTTCCGGCTCCCCGAGCCAGGCACCCAGCACCACCCGGTTGGCCACAACGAAACAGGCGAGCATCGTCCACAGATCAATCACCACACCGAGAAGGTAGAGCCGCAGGCGCGTATGTTCCTTGCTGACCGGCGAACGCGCTATTCGGGGGGGGCGAAGGGAAGGCATTAACGGAAGAAC
>CAYGOH010000040.1:2343-15449 GCA_964351385.1 uncultured Sphingobium sp.
TTTTTATTTGAATAAACCCTTATTCCAATTCCTATCATTTATTTCAATTTTTTGGCTTTCTGGATGGAAACGCCCCTTTACACGAGCATTCCCTGCCCTCAAAGCAATTGCATGAGCAAACGCACGCGCCGGTCTCCGTTTAGATGGCTCGCCCTGCCTTGGTGGGCGATACAGTTGATTACTGGCGCAAAATCCTTTCGCGACAATCCCCTGATTGGCTCCAAACGGCTCAATGGCTGGGGCTTGCACAAGGCCAGGGTTCGGATCGCGCACGGTCTGGCCACGCACCGTCGCAAGCGACTGGGACGCCGATTGAGCACAGAGGATCGGGAACAGTTTGCGCGGCAGGGCTATGTGCAGGTGCCGAATTTCCTGCCGCCCGAGGAGTTCGAAGCGCTGAAGGCTGCAATCCTACGCCGTGTTTCTCCCGCTCGTGAGATGGTGCAAGGCGACACAATCACGCGCCGCATCGCCATCGACCAGCATATGCTGCGCGATATCCCGGCGCTCAAACGGCTGATACGGCAACCGCGTTGGGCGGCGTTGATGCGCTATGTCGCCAGCTTCGATATCGAGCCGCTTTATTATATCCAGACGATCCTGACGCATCGCGTCGATGCGGCACCCGACCCGCAAACGAACCTGCATGCCGATACATTCCATCCGACGATGAAGGCATGGTTTTTCCTGACCGACGTGGCCGAGGATGAAGGTCCGCTGACCTATGTGCCGGGCTCGCATGAACTGACGCAAAAGCGGCTGGACTGGGAGCATCGCCGCGCGCTGGCGGCGCCTGAAAATGTGGACAGGCTGTCCGCGCGCGGGTCTATGCGGGTGGCAACCGAGGACCTGACCGAATTGGGCCTGCCCGGGCCGACCCGATTTTCCGTGCCGGCGAACACGCTCGTGGTCGCCGACACATGCGGCTTTCACGCACGCGGCCCATCCGTTCGTCCATCGATGCGGATCGAAATCTGGGCCTATAGCCGCCGCAACCCATTTATATTCTGGTCCGGTTTGGACATTTTTAGCCTTCCATGGATTGCCGAGCGACGCATCCCCGCCTTATGGGCCTTCCGGGATATTTTTGTGAAATGGATCGGCCAGCCTTGGCGAAAAACAGGCAGAATAACGGCAAATACCAACGACATATCGAATTTTTAGTGTTTGTTTACGATAAAGTGATTCAAGGCGTACAATAAGGTCGCAATTTAAATAGCGGTGCAACGAGCAAAGGCAAAAACAGGTCGTTGCGCTTTATTATCAGGGAATTGGGGACCATAGTTGCGTAACTCGATGGCCAGCTTTGCCGATGTCGTATCGACGCAAAGACGACACCCGTCAGCGGGGCAAATTTTCTCTGCGCGCCATCAGCGCACCTTTTTGACCCTTAACGCTTCCACACTAAAATTGTTGCAGTGCAAACAAAGTAATTTACCCGAATCCCGTTCCGGTCTAGAGAGTGTGTCATGAAAGCGTTCGCCCCCATCAAAAGGCGATTTCTGTTTTTGCAAGGACCGCCTGGCCCGTTTTTCTGGCTGCTGGCCGAGAAGCTCAAAGACCGCGGTTACCCGACCTATCGCATCAATTTCAACGGCGGCGACCGTGCCGACTGGCCCGGCAACGCAACGCACTACCGCGGCGGGCAGTCAGGATGGACCCGCTTTTTCGATCGGTTCGTTCGCGATAACCGGATCACGGACATCTTATTGTTTGGCGACTGCCGCCCACTGCATCAGGCGGCGCACGGCATGGCCAAGCTGCGCGGCATCAATATCCATGTGTTCGAGGAAGGCTATATCCGGCCGCACTGGATCACAATGGAGCCCGATGGCGTCAACGGCCATTCCAAATTGTCGAAGGATCCGGATTGGCTGCTGCAACAAGCCGCGGGGTTGCCGCCCATGCCGCCCGAAATTCGCATCACAGCGAGCTTCAAGCGCCGTGTCCGCCGATTGCATTACCCGTTGGCAATATCCCTTCTTCCGGTCGCACCGGCCCGGGTCTGTCATCCTGGAGGGGCTGGGTTGGTGCCTGAAATTTACGCGCAAGCGGCTGCACAAGAAGCGCATGCGCCGAGCGGTGGACCAGGTCGGCAAGGATGCTCCCTATTTCCTGTTCCCGCTACAGCTGAATTCCGACTATCAGATCAGGACGCATTCGCCGTTTCAGAGCATGTATGAGGCAGCGCTCTATGTGATGGAAAGTTTCGCCCGTTTTGCGCCACCGCACACCATGCTGGTTATCAAGGAGCATCCGCTCGATTGCGAATTCCGCAGCTGGCACCGGTTCGTGAAAAAAAATGCCCGCACATTGGGTATTTCAGACCGGGTCCTCCATATTGTGGGCGGCGAACTGACCAAGATGGCCGGAGAGTCGCTCGGGCTGGTGACGGTCAACAGCACCACCGGAACGCTGGGACTGAGGGCCGGTCGCCCCGTCTTCGTGCTGGGCAGCGCGATCTATGACATCGAGGGTATCACCGATCAGGGCACGCTCGACGATTTCTGGTCGGCGCCCGAACCGCCGGATATGGACATTTATCTGGCGTTTCAGCGTGTATTGCACGCCCGCTGCCTGATCCCCGGCGGTTTCGCCAGCGAATCTGCCGTCGAAACGCTTATCCGGTCAACGCTGGTGCGCCTGTTCGAGGATCCGGCCCACCTCCCCGTTCGCGTGGAGTTCGACCGGATGCTCGCAAGTCAGGCGGCGGCCGACGCCGCCGTTTCCGCCTCAGCCGCCTGATCGGCCGGGGCCTGACGGATCAGATAATCGAATGCTGACAGCGCCGCTGTCGCACCATCTCCCATCGCGACCACGATCTGCTTGTAGGGCGCGGTTGTGGCATCGCCCGCAGCAAACACGCCGGGAACCGAGGTCGCGCCCCGAGTATCAACCTCAATCTCACCGCGCGGCGTCAGCGCAATCGCCCCGTCCAACCATTCGGTGTTGGGGATGAGGCCAATCTGGACGAAAATACCCTCCAGCTCGACATGATGGACCTCGTCTGTATTGCGGTTCTTGTAGCTCAGACCGGTCACCTTCTCCCCGTCACCCAGCACTTCTGTAGTCAGTGCAGACACGATCACATCGACATTGGGCAGGCTGAACAGCTTCTTTTGCAACACGGCGTCCGCGCGCAACTGATCGTCGAATTCGATCAGCGTGACATGCGCAACGATGCCGGCAAGATCGATGGCCGCCTCGATGCCCGAATTACCGCCGCCGATCACCGCAACGCGCTTGCCCTTGAACAGCGGGCCGTCACAGTGCGGGCAATAGGCCACGCCACGATTGCGATATTCCTCTTCGCCCGGAACGCCCATCTGCCGCCAGCGCGCGCCGGTCGTCAGGATGACGGTCTTCCCGCGAAGGGTCACGCCATTTTCCAGTTCCACGCCGATCAGGCCGCCAGTGGTAGCGGCGGGAACAAGCTTCGTCGCCTTCTGAAGGTTCATGATGTCCACATCATATTCCTTCACATGCGCCTCCAGCGCGGCGGCGAGCTTCGGTCCTTCGGTATGCGTGACGGAGATGAAATTCTCGATCCCCATCGTGTCGAGCACCTGCCCGCCGAAGCGTTCGGCGGCGATGCCGGTGCGAATGCCCTTGCGTGCAGCGTAGATGGCGGATGCAGCGCCAGCGGGCCCGCCGCCGACAACCAGCACGTCAAATGCGGCCTTTGCCGCAATCTTTTCCGCCGCCTTGGCGCTCGCGCCCGTGTCCAGCTTGGCGACGATCTGCTCCAACTCCATGCGGCCCTGCCCAAACGGCTCGCCGTTAAGATAAACGGCGGGAACGGCCATCACCTTGCGGCTATCAACCTCATCCTTGAACAGCGAACCATCAATCGCGACGTGGCTGATCCGTGGGTTGAGCACCGCCATCAGGTTGAGCGCCTGAACGACATCCGGGCAATTCTGGCAGCTTAAGGAAAAATAGGTTTCGAAGGCGTAGTCGCCATCCAGCCCGCGTACTTGCTCCAGCAATTCAGGCGCAGCCTTCGAAGGATGCCCGCCAACCTGCAACAGCGCGAGCACCAGCGATGTGAATTCGTGGCCCAAAGGGATTCCGGCGAAACGCGGACCGATATCGGTGCCCGCCCGCCTGATCATGAAGGATGGCTTGCGATCGTCATCACCGTCGCGCGACACGCTGACCTTGTCCGACAGGCTGGCGATTTCATCCAGCAACTCTCCAAGCTCGGCCGATTTCGCGTCATCGCCAAGAGACGCGATCAACTCGATCGGCTCCCTGATGTTGACGAGATACGCCTTGAGCTGGTCCTTCATTGCGGATTCAAGCATGTCATTCTCCATGTTGCACCCAACCAGGGTGCAAGGCATCGCCTACCGCCCCGATAACCGGGGTGGCACCGAAAACGGCAGGCGACATCTGTACGAAAAGCGAGCGATCATATCGGCTCGCAACCGCTAGTCTGTCGACGCGATCAGATCTTTCCGACCAGATCGAGCGAGGGAGCAAGGGTCTTTTCACCCTCTTCCCACTTGGCCGGGCAAACTTCGCCCGGATGCGCTGCAACATATTGTGCTGCCTTCACCTTGCGCAGCAGCTCAATGGCGTTGCGGCCGACGCCTTCGCTGGTGATTTCCATAACCTGGATGATACCCTGAGGATCCACCACGAACGTGCCGCGGTCGGCCAGGCCAACGCCGGGACGCATGCAGTCGAAGTTGTTGGTGACGGTACCCGACGGGTCGCCGATCATCGTGTACTTGATCTTGCCGATCGCGGGCGAGGTGTCGTGCCAGGCCTTGTGGCTGAAATGCGTGTCCGTGGAAACGGCATAGATTTCAACACCCATGGCCTGAAAATCACTATACACGTCTGCAAGATCCTCAAGCTCGGTCGGGCAAACGAAAGTGAAATCGGCCGGATAGAAGAAGAAAACCGCCCAGCCCGCTGCTTTCACATCGGCGTCGGTGACAGTGATGAACTTGCCGTCTTTGTACGCCTGAGCGCTGAAAGGTTTAATCTCGGTGTTGATAACAGCCATTAATGTCTCCGTTTATTGTGCAGTGCGTGAATGCGAGTGTGCAGTAGCAAAACGAAATGGCTCCGCAAAACTGCTTTTTCCGGCCACTCAAATCGGAAAAATCGATCAGAAAGGTCACATGCGCCTTGTTGTCTGAAATTCATGCAACCTTCGCTATCTTTTAGCGGTTTCGAATAGCAATTGATCAAGCGCTCGAAAGAAAGGGAAGTTTCATGCGGAAAATATTTAGCACGGCCATCGTCCTGTCGTTGATAGCACCAGTGGCTGTCGCCCCTACAGCAGCGCTGGCGCGGCATGATAAACATGAATATCGCGAGTGGCGCGGCCGGGATGGCCGAACCTATTGCCGCAAGTCGGACGGCACCGTCGGATTGGTCGTCGGCGCTGCGGGTGGTGCCCTGTTGGGTCGTGCCATCGATTCAGAGGGCGACCGCACCACCGGCACCGTGGTTGGCGCAGCAGCAGGCGCTCTCCTCGGCAAAAGCATCGCCAGCAAGCGTCGCTGCCGGTAAAGTCACCGCAGGTGAAACCCTGCACCCAAATATGGCGAAGGTGCGTAGTCCGTGGATGTGCGCACCTTCGCCTTAATTTTTGACTGGACGTGCGCGCCGCCTTTCGCCATGGAAAGCGCGCCTGCATCGGCAGCGCCGGCTTAGCTCAGTTGGTAGAGCACCTGATTTGTAATCAGGGGGCCGCGGGTTCGATTCCTGCAGCCGGCACCATTACTTATCCCTTTACCTTCAACACCTTACGCCATTGCGAGCAACCACCCTCAGCCCTTGCTTGGGAGCCGATGTGGGTGAATTTGTGCCATAGCCGTCCAGTGATTCCAGAACCTTACCGGCATCGCTGCCTTCTGGCTCAAAAATCAGCTGGTCGGCAAAGGGCTGGAGATGCTTGACAGACATATGCGCATAACGGCGCACCATCGCCTCGGATTTCCAGCCGCCCAGCTCCTGAAGCACCCATGTGGGTACGTCATTCTGCCGGAGCCAACTCGCCCATGTGTGCCGCAAATCGTGCCAGCGAAAATTGGTGATGCCGCATCTCGCCAGCGCATTGCGCCACGTTTTCGTGTTCGCCGATCCGAGCGGTCGCCCGCAATAGGTGAACACATGTGTTTCATGTTTGCCGATCTGCCGCGCAATGACTGCCATGGCGATATCGTTAAGTGGTACGCCCAAAGCGTTGCCATTCTTCGTATCACCATGCTCGATCATCACGATGCGCCGGTCCAGATGGACCTGATCCCATGTGAGACCGAGAATATTCCCCTGGCGCAAGCCAGTGGAAAGGGCAAACATGACCACTTCACGCTGATGATCCGGCAACTCCTGCAGCAGGCGCTCGGCCTGCTCTTTCGTGATCCACCGAACCCTAACAGCAGAACTCTTATTGTAGGTTTTGAACGACGGCACCGTATCGAGCCATTCCCACTCCCGCATCGCCCTTCGGAAAATAGCGCGAATCAGCGCTACATAGAGATCCTTGGTGCGGTCCGAACCTGAGACATGTTTCGTTATGATCCTGTCGATAAGCTCCCGGTTAATCTGATCGAGGAATTTTCCTCTCAAAAATCTCGTAAACCAGCGGATTCGTTGCACATCATCCGAATAAGACTTTTTGTGCGCCTTCTCCTTGAGCCACCGGACTGCTGCTTCGTCCCAGCTACGCTGGGGCTTCTGCTTAAGTCTGGTCAAATCCCACAACTCCGCCTTCAGCTTGTCGTGATATTCCTTCGCTTTTTCCCGATCGGTTGTGCCAGTAGAGCGTCTAATTCGGCTTCCGTCCGGGGCTGTAACATCAACTGTGTAGATACCTGCACGTTTCCAGAGTGCCATAATGCCTCCTTTTCGTCGGCACTCAGCTGCATTCGTGCGCGATCAGAATAGCTCTCCCGTGCCGCCGCCACAAGGTCGGCTTCGATGAAACGCCAGTGCCGGCCAATCCGCGCAGCAGGCACGCGTCCGGTCCTGGCCCATTGGCGAAGCGTATTGGGATGCACTCGCAGCAAGGCGGCAGCCTCCTTGAGCGAAAGCACCTCCATAAAGCGACTCAGCTGTTCTGGCGGCCACCACGCCGCCTCGCAAACTCCCGATCGCTATCCAGAAACGCGCCCAGCATGGCCGGGATCAGTTCGGCGACCGGCTCCTCACTGCCATAATGCTCGGCATATGCGGAAGCGTAATCCTGAAGTCGCTGATGCAGGTCGGGCAGGATGCTGATCGACAGCTTCACCGGCGTCCGATCGAGTAACTTGTGCAATCTGAGCGCGTTCATCGCACACCTCCGTCGTTCCACGGTGCCAAGATCAAATCCCGATTGACGATCAGCCGCACCGGCGCTCCCGGACGCATCGTGATGGTCGGCTGAATATCGAGATTGTCTCTCGTCAGCTGCTCGCCAGCTATCGCTGTGTTGGTCTGGGCGGATTCACGGATCGCCTGGACGAGATCGCTCTCGCCCGTCACCGTCAGTTCGGTGCCGACGCCGAGCAATGTCGCGATTACGATGCCTTTGAGCAAACGCCATGTATGAAAATCGACCTTGTCGGCAAGACCCGCATAGCCCGAAGGATCGCTTGCCGGCATAGCATTGAGCCGGATCGAACTGCCGTCGGGCAGGATCAGCCTTTGCCAGACGACCAGCGCGCGCCGCTGACCGAAGGCGACAACGCTATCGTAATTGCCGATCAGCCGCGCACCCTGCGGCACCAGCAAGATGCGCCCGGTCGCGCTGTCATAAATATTCTGCGTCACCTGCGCGATCACGAGGCCCGGAAGATCGGAATTGAGCCCGGTCACGAGACTTGCGGCGATCACACTGCCCGCCATCAGCATGTTCGGTGAGGCTGGAGATTTTAGGAGATGCGCATTGATGTCGCCACGCGTGTCGAAAGCTTCCGCAAAGCGCTCCTTTCGGGTTCTCCCGTCGGTGTCGCTGGCGGTATCGGGCAGTGATATCGGCGCGTTCGCCTCGGTCGGGGCCGATGGCGCAGCGGGTGGGTTCACTGTAACTGAAGTCGTCCCACTGCTCTGTACCAACAACGCCGACTCCCGCGCGGCTTTGAGTTCCGCCAAACGTCGTTCCCGATCTGCCCTTTCGGCATCGGCCGCATTCGGACCGCCAGGCGCTTCGACCGCCATTGTCTCCTGCTGCGCGCGCAGCATCGGCGGCCCAAGATCGCCGGGCAGCGGCGACCCGAGTTTCGGGACATCACCATAGTTGGACGGCAAGCCCTGCAACGCCTCATTGCCCGGCTGCACATTGGGTTGCGACAGCTCGCTTTGCTGAGCAACACGGCTGAAGATGCGTGGCTGCAATGCGATCCAAGCGAGGACGATAAGAGCTGTCGATCCCAGCGCTGCTGCACCGATGATAACACCGCGGCGAAAGCGGATGATGCGCGGTGTGCGTGCCCGGATCGCGAGTGTTTCAGGATCGGCCTTGGGCGTCGGCTGCGGTGCTGGTGCTTCCACGCTGCTCATGACCGGCCCCTTTTGCCGGCCCCGCGCGTGATCCGCACGACCTGCTGCTTTTTGGTGCCCAATCGCAGCTCAGCGACATCGAAGATACGATCGACGACATAATAGCGCCCTTGCATGCGGTAATTGACGAGCTCGGCTTTGCCCTCGGCGCCGATCAGGAACAAAGGCGGCGCCTCACCGTTGGCGATACTCGGCGGAAATTCGATGAAGGTCTGCCGTCCGTCATCGAACGCGCGGATGGGACGCCAAGGCGGCCTGTCGCCGGAAATCCCATAGTCGAAATGCAATTGTTCGACGGCTAGACCCGAAGCGATAGGCTTCGCCGCCTCTGCGACCTCAGCCTGACGCTTCAACGCCAGCAGCGCGTCCTGCGGATAGGTCCAGGAGAGTGCCGCCATCGCGGGTCCCGCGCTGCTCGAAAGCCGCAGATGATAGGTGCGACGGTCGGTGGTGATCACAAGATTGGTGGAAAGTCCGACGGCGAACGGCTTCACTAGGATATGCGTCTGCTTTTTGTCGCCGGTTCCACTTGTGGTGTCGCCGATCACCCAGCGCGCGGTGTCGCCTGCCGCGACCGCGATCAGCGCCTCTCCCGGCTGCAGCGCGATATCGGTAACCATTCCGGGCGCGGTATAGGCATGATAGACCGAGCCTTCGGACCAGACATAAAGCTGGCGAGCATTCAAAAACATGCCCGGTGTCGGCTCGACCGTCGCCAGACGATTGGCGGTAGCCACTGCGCGAGCTGGCGACGATTTCTGCGGTGCCAAGGCCATTGCTGGCGCAGCACAGGCAAGCACTGCCAATATCGGGATCGTAATTCTCATGGGGTCGGCTCCTCGGTTGGAAGGATAGCGTTGGATGGGATCTAAGTGCCGAGCTGCGCGTCACCGGTCATCGGCGGAACTGGTTTTCCGGGTGCGGCCGGTTCGAGTTCGCGGCTCCAGTCGATCGCATCGACATAGAGACCGAGCGGATTCTTGCGCAGCGTCTCGGCGTCGCGCGGCGGCTTTTCGGCGAGCGTGAGGATCGCGGTCCAATGGCTGACGCCAGCGGGGTTGCCGCGTTCATATTGGCTCTCAATCCACTTGACCTGAAAACTGGTGTCCGACGCGCGCACCACGCTCGTCACCTGCACCGATATGGTCCGCTCGCCGACCTGCGCCAGCGCGCCGGAATTGCGTGCATAATCGCTGAGGAAGGCCGCGCCGCGCCGGGTCGCGAAGTCATAGGCCTGAAGCCAGGCCTTGCGCATCAGCACCGGGTCCAGGGATTGCCCGCGCACATTCTCGATGAAACGCGACAATGCCCATGCGATCTGCGGATCGGTCGGCTTATATCCGGCCTCCGCCTCGCTGACGGCACGTGGCTCGCCGAGGCGATCGACCGCGACGACATAAGGCACCACCCGGCTCTGCAGCGACTGCCACAGCAGCCCGCCCGCCATCGCAGTGGATAATCCCAGGCACAAAAATGCCATCAGCCGCCAGTTGCGGGTCTGGACGCGGGCTGAACCGATGCGCTCGTCCCAGAGCTGGCCTGCGCGCTGGAACGGCGTCTCGGGTTCTGGGGTTTTGCCGTAGCGCTGGACGGCGCGTTTGAATCGCATATTCAGTCCCTTTCCTTGATATCGGGGGCGACGCCGCCACCGCCACCTGAACCCTGGCTAAGCGCGTGGACGGCAAGCTGGCGGCGATGGCAGGCATTCTGCTCGGAGCGCAGCGCCTGCGCCCAGGCGGGCGCGGCCTCGGATGATCCGGCGGCCGAGCCACCGCTTTCATTGAGCGCGTTCCAAGCGGCTTGACGGCCACCAGCGGCAGCTTCGCCAAGACCCAGGGCAGAAGACGCACGTGCCCGCGCGGCATTACCGGCAGCACGAGCGATACCGCCAAGGCCAGCAGTCACAGTCGGTGCTTCGGCTGTTTCGCGGCCCAAGGCATAAGCGGTAGAGGCGGCACTGCCCATCGATGTGGCCGCGCGGATCGCGCCCAGGGTTCCGCCAGCCAATGTCCGAGCGCCGCCGATTGCGGCACCTCCCGCCACCATGGTGACACCGGCAGCGCCAAGCGTCGTCCCGAGCGCCGCGCCGGCGCCGAGTTGGGGCGCACCCGATGCCAGACCGCTCGCCACCGAGGGCGCGAAGATACCGAGACCGAACAGTGCCAGTGCGGCGAGCACGAGGCTCATTGCCTGTGCGATATCGGGCTGCTGCCCCTGGAGCGCGGCGGTGAACTGCGCAAAATAGCCCGAACCGATGCCGACGATGACGCCGAGCACCATTGGTCTGCCTTGAGAAAATTGGTCCAATTCTGAAGAGAGCCTTTTGAGGCATAGGAATTGGAGAAAGGCGCCAGCCGTGCCATCGGCCCTGTCAGCCGCGCCAAGGCGCGCTGTTCCGATATGGCCATGGCGGTCGCGAAAGCATCCATCCAATATCACGGTGCCTTCGGCTATACAGAAGAGGCCGATGTGGGCCTGTATGTCAACGCCGCGCTGCGCCTCTCTGCATGGCTGGGCAACGCCAGTGAGCACAGGGAGCGCGCGCTGTGCGCCTATGAGGGAAAAGAATATGGCCTTGGTTGATCCCGCAGAACTGGAGGCCTTGTCCGACGACATGTTCCGCCAACGGTTGCGGGACTGGCTGGAAGAATATTACCCGCCCGAATGGCGACGGCCCGTGGTATTTCGTTTGCGCGGAGAGAACGAAAAGCGCTGGCTAAGCCTGATGCATGACCATGGCTGGCGCCTGCCGTCCTGGCCCAGGGAATATGGCGGACTGGGCCTGCCCCTGACAAAGCAATTGGCCTATCATGAAGAAATGGCACGGTTCGGCACCGCACGTTGGCTGGATATGGGGGGTACGCTGCTTGGGCCGACGCTGATAAAGTTCGGAACCGCCGAGCAAAAGGCGAAATATCTGCCCGAAATCGCGCGAGGCGACGTGATCTGGTGCCAGGGTTATTCGGAACCGAATGCGGGTTCGGACCTCGCCAGCCTGAAAACGACGGCCAAGCGCGACGGGGATTATTTCGTCATCAATGGCACGAAAATCTGGACTACCATGGCCACCGATGCCCAGCGCATGTTCCTGCTGGCCAGAACCAGCCAGGAAGAACGCAAGCAGCAGGGCATATCCTTCCTGCTTGTGGACATGGATACGCCCGGCATCACCGTCGAACCCATCGTCAATCTCGCTGGCGAAGACGAATTCGCGCAGGTTTTCCTGGATGACGTCCGTGTCCCGGTCGAAAATCTGGTCGGAGAGCAAGGGCAAGGATGGACTGTTGCGAAAGCCCTTCTGGGCGTTGAACGCATCACCACCGCCAGCCCCGCCCCGGCGCGCTATGCCTTTGATGTCTTGAACCGCGTGATCAAAAATTATGGCGACGCCAAGGGGGAACTACGCCAGCTGCATGGGCAGTTGCTCTGCGACCTGGAGGATTATATCGCCCTCTATGCGCAAACGACGGACGCCTATATTGACGGGCGGGTAGAAGGCCATGAGCTTTCGATATTGAAAATGCTGTCCTCCGACCTGTTTCAGCGCATCAGCGAGGCATGCCTTCAGGCTGCCGGTGAGCGGAGCGGTGTCCGGGGACAGTTGCCGGTGGGTCAGGTAGAAGAGGATCTCCGCCTCATCTACATGATTGCCCGCCCGACCAGCATATACGGCGGCGCCAACGATGTTCAACGCGACATCATTGCAAGGGCGCTGTTTGGCGGCAAGACCAATATAAGCCAGTAGAATAATCCAGCACAGGCAGGAGCATATGAGCAAATCCGCGACCATCCTCATAACGGGTTCGACCGATGGACTTGGGAAAAGAGTGGCGGAGAAACTGGCTCGTTCCGGCTTTCACCTGCTCATCCACGGGCGCGATGCTGCACGCGGCAAGGCCTTGGCAAACTGGATAAAGGATGCAGGTGGTACAGCCACTTTCTATCAAGCCGACTTTTCATCGCTGGCGGGAGTTCGGCAACTGGCCGCTGCCGTCACCGGCGACCATGAACATCTCGATGTTCTGGTCAACAATGCGGGCATCGCCGATTTCAACGGCCCGCGCCAAGAGAGCGCCGACGGGTTCGAGCTGAACTTTGCGGTCAATTATCTGGCGCCCGCCCTGCTCACCCGCCTCCTCCTCCCGATCATGGGCGGGTCGCGGCCATCCCGCATCGTCAATGTATCCGCAGCTGGACAGATGCCCATCGATTTCGACGACGTCATGCTGGACGGTCCTATAATGGCCGACATGCCTGCGCGCAGAGCAAACTGGCCGACATCCTGTTCACATTTGACCTGGCGGAGGAACTGCGCTGCGCGAACATCACGGTCAATTGCCTGCACCCCGCCAGCTTCATGGACACGCCCATGGTCAGGCAGAATGGCATCCAGCCGATGAACTCTGTCGATTTCGGTGCGGATGCCGTCGTATCGCTGATCTTGGACACCCGCCATGCGAAAACCACGGGCCGGTATTTCGATGGCAAGCGCGACGTGCATGCGCACAAGCAGGCCTATGATCCCATAGCTCGGGAAAAACTGCGGTCGCTTACCTTCAATTTGCTGAAACTGGACGGCTAATTTATCATACTCCCATTTA
>CAYGOH010000041.1:0-2498 GCA_964351385.1 uncultured Sphingobium sp.
TGATCGAAAAGCCGATGGCTTCGGGTATCAGCGCCAGCGCGACGACGAGGCCGGAAAGAAACTCGACGCGCGGGTTGGACAGCCAGTCGCGGCGAAAATCGCTGTGCAATGCCATGGTGAAATCCCGTTTGGTGAGGCCGCAGTCCATGCTGCGATGCAATATCGGCGCGGTTTAAGGATCAGGGCGCGGAATGCAACCCCGGCCTCTACCCAAGCAGATGCATCGCCGCCGCGCCCAGCGCCGCAGCCAATATCGCCACGCCGCCATAGCGCAGCACCCAGCCGCCCTTCACTTCCATCATGCGCACGGGCGGCAGGGGCGGGGGTGGGGGCGCGCCGCCGGGTGCGGGGAACCTGTCCTCGATGCGGCGGATCAGGTCGGGTAGCCGTTGCAAGGTGCGCCAGTTTTCGACCAGCGCATCGGCGGCCTTCGCTTCCGGTCCCAGCTCATCGCGCAGCCATGCCTTCACATAGGGGCCGCTGACATCCCACATGTTGATGTCCGGATCGAGCGCGGTCGCGACGCCTTCGACCATCACCATCGTTTTCTGCAGCAACAACAGGTGCGGCTGCGTTTCCATGTCGAAATCCCGCGTGATCGCGAACAACCCATCGAGCATCTGGCCGACCGACAGCTCTTTCACCGGCTTGCCGCGCATCGGCTCACCCACCGCGCGCAGGGCGGTGGTGAATTCCCGCACGTCATGATGGGCCGGCACATATTGCGCCTCGAAATGGATTTCCGCGACGCGCCTGTAATTGCCGGTGATCAGGCCGTAGAGGATTTCCGCGAGCCACAGCCGCGCGCGCCGGTCGATCCGGCCCATGATGCCGAAATCGATGGCGGCGATCTGCCCCTGCGGCGTCACGAACAGATTGCCCTGGTGCATGTCTGCATGGAAAAAGCCTTCGGCAATCGCCTGATGCAGGAAGGTGTTGACCAGTCGCGCGGCAAGCAGCTTTGGATCATGCCCGGCGGCGATGATCGCGTCGCGATCCGCGATCTTGATGCCGTCGATCCATTGCATCGTCATCACGCGGCCCGCTGTGCGGTCCCAGTCGATCTCTGGAACGGTATAGCCGTCCTCCGCCGCCATCGCTTCGGCGAGTTCCGACGAGGACGCTGCCTCGCGCCGCAGGTCCAGCTCGCGCACGGTCCAGCGCTTGAAATTGGCGATGACGAGGCGCGGGCGCAGCCGCCTGGCCTCTCCGCCGAGCTGTTCCAGATGTGCGGCGGCCCATTCATAGGTTTCGATATCGCGCGCAAATTGTTCGGATATGCCGGGGCGCAGCACCTTTACCGCGACGTCGCGCCCTT
This sequence comes from uncultured Sphingobium sp., assembly GCA_964351385.1. GTDB lineage: Bacteria > Pseudomonadota > Alphaproteobacteria > Sphingomonadales > Sphingomonadaceae > Sphingobium. Next base: position 1,319 of record CAYGOH010000041.1, read on the forward strand.
CGCTGGTCGTGGCGCGGTGCACCTGCGCGATGGACGCCGCGCCGACGGCAACCTCGTCAAAATGCGCAAAAAGCTGTTCGAGCGGTCTGCCGAGCGCGGTTTCGATCTGCGTGCGGATTGCCGGAAAAGCCATTGGCGGCAAGGCATCCTGCAGCCTCAGCAAATCCTGCGCGGCTTCGTCGCCGACCAGATCGGGCCGGGTCGCGAGCGTTTGACCGAGCTTGATCGCTGCAGGGCCGATCGCCTGAAACGCCTCGGCATAGCGCGGCTTTTTCGGGATGCGCGCGCCAAAACGGGCAAGCCGCACAAGGCGGCGCACCGGAGCAGGCGTGTTGATGTCGCGCTCCACGCCCATCAGCGCGCCGTGACGCGCCAGTGTGCGGCCCCATTTCAACAGGCGCCAGAGATGGGTGACATGGGATGTCATTTAAATATCTCCCCTCCCCTTCAGGGGAGGGGCTGGGGGTGGGGCATAGGCTGAACGCTCGCGATGCTCGCGACCCACCCCAACCCCTCCCTTGAAAGGGAGGGGCTTGATAGAAGAAGGCATCCTCACACCTTCCACCCGCTGTGTATCGCGACAAGCCCGCCCAAAATCGGCTCGACCTTCGTTTGCGTGAACCCGGCGGCGCGGATCTTCTTTTCGAATTCCGGCATGGTCGGGAAACGGCGGATCGATTCGATCAGATAGCGATAGCTTTCCTCATCTTTCGCGAGCAGCTTGCCGAGCTTGGGCACGACGCGATGGGAGTAGGCGTCATATATCTCGCCGAAACCGGGCCATGTCGTGGTCGAGAATTCAAGGCAGAAAAAGCGCCCGCCAAACTTCAGCACGCGGTGCGCCTCCGCCAGCGCCTTGTCGATATAGGTGACGTTGCGGATGCCAAAGGCGATGGTGTAGGCGTCAAAGCTGCGGTCGGCGAAGGTCAGTTGCTCGGCATTCTGTTCCGACCAGGCAAGCCCCTCAATCTGCTTCTTTTGCGCCCGTTCCTGGCCCACGGCCAGCATTTCGGGGTTGATATCGGACACCGTGACCTGCGCGCCTGCCTTGTGCATGCGGAACGCGATGTCGCCGGTGCCGCCGGCCATATCGAGGATCGCTTCGCCCGCGCGCGGCTTTACCCGGCGCACGAAATGATCCTTCCACAGCCGGTGCATGCCGCCCGACATCGCATCGTTC
>CAYGOH010000041.1:2508-15378 GCA_964351385.1 uncultured Sphingobium sp.
ATATTTGCCCGCGACGCCGGAAAAGACAGAGCGGACCATCCCCGCCTTCTCATCGGGGTCGACCTCGCGATAGCCAAAGGACACCGTATCGTTCATGGCCATGCCTCTACCCTCTGTTCTCGCTCGTGGGAAGTGAGTAAGCAGCGCCTATGCCAGAGCTGCCCGAAGTTGAAACGACCGTCGCCGGATTGCGATCCGTGCTGGAGGGCCATGTGCTCATCCATGTCGAGCCGCGCCGCCCCGATCTGCGCGTGCCGTTTCCGCCCGATCTGCGGCAGCGGATGACGGGCGCGCGGGTGGAGCGGCTTGGGCGGCGGGCCAAATATGGGTTGGTGGAAACCAACCGGGGCGACGTGATGATCTTTCACCTCGGCATGTCCGGGCGCTGGCGGGTGGACCCGGAGGATGTCGGCAAGCATGACCATCTGGTGCTGCACACCGATGAGGGGCGGCGGCTGGCGCTGTGCGATCCGCGGCGGTTCGGCTTTGTGGTGCTGGTGCGCGCCGATGCGCTGGAGAGCTACCCGCCCTTCACGCGCATGGGGCCGGAGCCATTGTCGGATGCGTTCACCGGGGCGGTGCTGAAGGCGGCGCTCAACGGCAAGGCGACACCGATCAAGGCGGCATTACTCGATCAGCGCGTCGTTGCGGGGCTGGGCAATATCTATGTGTGCGAGGCGCTGCACATGTCCGGCATCACGCCCAGCCGGATGGCGGGCAAGATATCGGCGGAGCGGTGCGATCGGCTGGTCGCGGCGATCAAGGCTGTCGGCCATCGCGGCGGGCGGGTCGACCCTGCGCGATTATGCGCGGCCCGACGGGCAGCTCGGCTATTTCGCGAAGGAATGGCGGGTGTACGGGCGGGAGGGCGAGGCGTGCGGCACCTGCGGCGCGACCGTCCTGCGCCGGGCAGAGGGCGGGCGCAGCACCTTTTATTGCGGCGCGTGTCAGCGATAACGGGCATTCCGTGCTGTGGCGGCGCGCCTTACCCCATCGCGTTGGAAATATTATAAAATATGTTGGACAGATTGAGCCCGAGCGATTGGAAGGCGATGATGCACGCCAGCGAAATCAGCGCCGCGATCAACGCATATTCAATCGCCGTCGCGCCCTTTTCGTCGCGAAAAATCCGCTGTGCCATGGTCGTACCCCAAATCCCGGTTTCGGCATGACTAAAAAGCGGCGGGTTGCCCGGCGATAAACCGACATGGTTTCGGGGGTGTAAAGGTGGATTGTGCCGCCGTTCAGTTCAGACACGTTTCAGCCCGCATGCGAAGCTGAGTTAATGCAATGGAATATTTCCTATGCGGACCTAGTTGGCAGACATTGGCGGTATGAACTTTGAGCCGAATATCAGGAATAAGTTGAGCCGGGACAAATTTACAGCGGTGTTCCGGGTGCAATGCCTTGAGGCGATCGATTGTCGATTTCTGGTATTCCAGTCAGGCTAAGATAGTCAATTTGGCCGTTAGGGAAGCCATTTTCCAAAAACGGGATAGCGGCGATTGGGAATAGAATATTGGCCTCCAATATTACAGATTCAATTATATCGCATTCTATCATCAAATAAACTGCAGAAATCCGCAAATTATTTTTTACTGGTATCATGTTTACATTTAGAAAACTACTATTTCTAAACCCATTGCCGCTTCCGAGAAATATGGTAGCAGGTCCAATTAACTCGCAGTTTATAAATCGTTTTCTTGAAATTTGTTTTGTGACAGGATTAGCTAAATCAGCCAAATTGATCCGCTGATTTCGAAACTCGCTATCCATTGGGTTGATAGCATCAACTTTTTTCGCCCATTTATTTACGGCTTTAGCTTGGATCAGCTTCCATCTCCCCCAAGCTATGCCCAAAAAAATGAATACAAAAAAAGCTCCGCCCAGCAGCGCCGCGAACCACCACGCAATAGGTCCGTTATACCGCTTATGATCCCGCTTCCCGCGAGTAGCGAGTAAAGCGACCATCGAGATTCAATTCTGTCGAAGAATTGTTGTAGTCTTTTCCACATATCACATTCATGCCTCGACTCCCCTGCTTTGTGGAGTCGAAACACGATCCGAATTGCTTGGTGCGTCTGCTACATAATACCGAAAGCTTGGATGCCCCGCGAGGATTCGAACCTCGATTGACGGAGTCAGAGTCCGTAGTCTTACCTTTAGACGACGGGGCAATAGGTGGGCCGCTCTAGGCCCGGTCAAAATCACTGTCAAGACGGTTGGATGACGGAGGGGCCGCCACGCCGGGCCGCCCTGTTCAACTCAGTTCTTTTTGTCCTTCTTGTCCTTGTCATCCTTGCCGTTGCTGTAGCTGACGCCGCCGGAGCTGGATGAGGATGCGTTGTTGCCGCCCGACGACGCATTATTGCCTCCAGACGAGGCGTTATTGCCGCCGGAAGATGCATTATTCCCACCGGAGGACGCATTGTTGCCGCCGCTCGACGAAGAGCTGGAGGATGAGCTGCTGGAAGAAGAACTTCCGCCGCCACTGCTGCCGCTGGATGACGAGGAAGATCCGCCGCTTGAAGAGGAGGACGAGCCTCCGCTGGAGGAGGATGAACCACCCGATGAGGAGCTTCCGCCACTGCTCGATGATGAAGAACTGCTGCCACCCGATGATGACGATCCGCCTGAGGACGACGAGGAACCGCCCGAAGACGAGCTGCCCCCGCTGCTGGTCGAGGATGATCCGCCGCTGGACGTTGAGCTGGAGCTGCTGCCGCCGCTGGAGGAGGAGCTGCTTCCGCCCGACGAGCTTCCGCCTGATGAGCTGGAACTGCTTCCGCCGCTCGATGAAGATGACCCTCCATACCCGTGCAGGTTCAGGCCGTCGTTCGCCTTGTTCATGGTCGAGGTCACGCCCTTACCCATGCTCGACAAGCTGACGATGGCGGCACTGGCGATCAGTGCGGCGATAAGGCCATATTCGACGGCCGCTGCCCCGCGCGATGCCGCGATGAGGGTTCGAAACCCTGTCCGCATAAATCCAGTCCTTTGGTCCCAAAAACAACAAGATGCTAAACGAAGAGTGTCAATGGGAGCTTAATGCCCGCCCTGCGCTGTTCAAATTGCCGTTCCCCTGCGCCGTTTCAGCGCGCGCAGGCGGTTAACTGCGCACTTGCGCAAAGGGAGGACTGGTCCTAACCTTGGCCCCAAGTACCGGGGTCGTGGGCCCTGGAGAACATAAGTGAGTGCATGAGATGGGGCATCAAGGCCGCCCTTCGCCGCGACGCAGCCGTGCGCCGACGCGGCGTCAGGACAAACAAGCCGGAGCGACCGACATGCCGGTTGCGCGCGCGGCGCGCTGGCCCAGCCGCAACAGCTATGCGGCGATCGACCTTGGCACCAATAATTGCCGCCTCCTGATCGCAAAGCCATCCGCCGACGGTTTTGTCGTGATCGACGCTTTTTCCCGCATCGTCCGGCTGGGTGAGGGACTGGCCGCGAGCGGGGCGCTGAGCCAGGCGGCGATGGATCGCGCGGTGTCAGCGCTGTCGGTGTGCGCCGACAAGTTGCGCCAGCGACAGGTGACGCTCGCGCGGTCCGTCGCGACCGAAGCGTGTCGCAGGGCTTCGAACGGCGCGGAGTTCATTGCACGGGTGAAGGATGAAACGGGCATCGCGCTCGACATCATATCGGCGCGCGAAGAGGCCCGGCTGGCGGTGCTGGGATGTCATGCGCTGCTGGAGCCGGGCGATGGCCCGGCGCTGATTTTCGACATCGGCGGCGGGTCGACTGAGCTGGTGCTGGTGGACAGCAGCGGCGCGGCCCCGAAAATCATCGATTGGCTCAGCATGCCGTGGGGCGTGGTGTCGCTCACTGAAACCGAGCCTCATGCGGAAAACAGGCCCGATGAGCGGGTGGCAGCCTATGCGCGCATGCGCGCCCGTGTTGCGGAGAGCGTCGCGGCGTTTGCGACGCGCCTTCCAAAGCGAACCGACGATCTGCGCCTGCTGGGCACATCGGGCACGGTGACGACGCTCGCGAGCGTGCATCTCGACCTGCCGAAATATGATCGGCAGCTGATCGATGGGCTGATCGTGCCGACGCAATCGATGCGCGATATTTCCGGGCGGCTCTCACTGCTGAGCCTGGAGGAACGGCGTGCGCTGCCGTCCATCGGGTCGGAACGCGCCGACCTGGTGGTGGCGGGCTGCGCGATTCTGGAGAGTATATTGGACATCTGGCCCGCACAACGGCTCGGCATCGCGGACCGCGGGATCCGCGAAGGCATATTGCGCTGCCTGATGGATCAGCGCTTATGACACGGGGAACGCGTGGCAAGGTGCGGGTCAAGACCGCGAAGAGCCGCAGCGCGCAATCGACGCGCTGGCTGCAACGGCAATTGAACGACCCCTATGTGCGGCAGGCGAAGGCGCAGGGGTGGCGCAGCCGCGCCGCGTTCAAGCTGATCGAGCTGGACGAGAAATTCGGTTTTCTCAAAGGCGTGCGGAGCGTCGTCGATCTGGGCGTCGCGCCGGGCGGCTGGGCGCAGGTGGTGCGTAAGCAGGTGCCGCAGGCGCGGGTGGTCGGCATCGACCTGTTGCCGGTCGACGCGATTGAGGGGGTCGTCCTGTTGCAGATGGATTTCCTCGATGAGGCCGCCGACGCGGAATTGCGGGAGGCGCTGGGCGATGCGCCGGACCTCGTGCTGTCCGATATGGCGGCCAATACCGTAGGGCATGCGCAGACCGACCATCTGCGCACCATGGGGCTGGTCGAGGCGGCGGCGTGGTTCGCGGTCGAGCATCTCAAACCCGGCGGCGCGTTCGTCGCCAAGGTTTTTGCAGGCGGTACGGACCGCGAATTGCTGACCATGTTGAAACAAAACTTTACGACGGTAAAGCATGCCAAGCCCCCGGCGAGCCGCAAGGGCAGCAGCGAATGGTATGTGATCGCGCAGGGGTTTAAAGGACGGCAAGACAAATCGGATTAGGCCGGAACAGGCTGGAATAGGAAGGATGGACATATGACGAACGGGTATCGGCCTGAAACGCTCGCGCTGCATGCAGGTTGGCGCGCGGACCCTGCGACCGGCTCGGTTGCCCCGCCCATCTATCAGACCACCTCCTACCAGTTTCAGGATACCGGCCACGCCGCGCGGCTGTTCGCGCTGGAAGAGCTGGGCAATATCTACACCCGCATCGGCAACCCGACGACCGACATATTGGAGCAGCGGGTGGCCGCGCTGGAAGGCGGCGCGGCGGCGCTCGCGGTGTCGTCCGGGCAGGCGGCGTCGGCCTTCGCCGTGCAGAACCTCGCGCGTGCGGGCGACAACATCGTTTCGGGTACGGACCTTTATGGCGGGACCTACAATCTCTTCGCCAATACGCTGAAGGATCTGGGCATCGAAACACGGTTCGTCGATCCGTCCGACCCGCAGGCATTCGTCAATGCAAGCGATGACCGCACTCGCGCCTGGTATGTCGAGACGCTGCCCAACCCGAACCTCGTCGTGTGCCCGATGGGTGAGATTGCCGCAGCGGGCAGGCCGATGGGCATCCCGCTGATCGTCGACAACACCGCAGCGCCGTTGATTGCGCGACCGTTCGACCATGGCGCGGCCATCGTCGTGTATTCGGCGACGAAATATCTCGGCGGCCATGGCACGTCGATTGGCGGGGTGATCGTCGATGGCGGCAATTTCGACTGGGAAGCTTATCCCGGCCGTCAGCCTAATCTGAACACGCCCGACCCGAGCTATCATGGCGCGGTGTGGGCGCAGGCGGCCAAACCGCTCGGCCCCATCGCCTATATCCTGCGCGCCCGCACGATCTTGCTGCGCGATCTGGGTTCGGCGCTTTCGCCGTTCAATGCCTTCCAGATATTGCAGGGTATCGAGACTTTGCCGCTGCGCATGGAGCGGCATTGCGAAAATGCGCTGAAGGTCGCGGAATTTTTGACGAACCAATCGACAGTGACCAAGGTGATCCATCCCGGCCAGAAATCAGGCGAAGAACGCGCGCGGGCCAACAGCGTATTGACCGGGGGGCTGGGCGCATTGCTGGGTTTTGAGCTGCAGGGCGGCATGGAGGCGGGCAAGCGCTTCATCGACGCGCTGGAGCTATTCTATCATGTCGCCAATATCGGCGATGCGCGCAGTCTCGCCATTCATCCGGCCTCAACCACGCACAGCCAGTTGTCGGAAGAGGAGCAGCTTTCGACCGGCGTGTCGCCCGGCTATGTGCGTCTGTCCATCGGGCTGGAGCATATCGACGATATTTGCGCCGATCTGAAGCAGGCGCTGGCCAAGGCGGGGTAGGCGGCAATTTCTTTGCCCCCAATGTAACCAAATGGCCTTCCAGACGTAGTAGCAGGAAGGTCAAACGGAAAGAGTGGAAGGAGCGTTCGTCGCGCTCCCCCCTTCCATGCGCCAACGAAAGGCTGGCGCCTCGCGTCGGCAACCAAGGGAGGAAGGAGCATGGCATCGATCAGCCCGGTCATTGGGTCCAATGAAGCGGCGGACGCGCTGGCGGAACGGTTTTTGCGGGTCCGGTCGCTCACACGCGAACTGGCAGCGCCTCTTTCCGACGCCGACGCGACGGTGCAGTCCATGCCCGACGCCTCGCCCGCCAAATGGCACCTCGCGCATACCAGCTGGTTCTTCGAGACGTTTCTGTTGCGCGATCATGTGCCGGGGTATCGGCTGTATGACGAGCGGTGGCCCTATCTGTTCAACAGCTATTATGAGGCCGAAGGGCCACGGCATGCGCGTCCGCAACGTGGTTTGCTGACGCGGCCGTCGCTTGCCGAGGTGATTGCCTACCGCCAGCATGTCGAAGAGGCGATGATCGCCGCTCTGCCGGAAATTGCCAAGCGCGCGCCCGATCTGTTGGAGCTGGGCATCCATCATGAGCAGCAACATCAGGAATTGCTGCTGACCGATATCAAGCACCTGTTCTTTCACAACCCGCTCGGCCCTGTCGTGTATGATCGTCCGGCCTATGATCGCACCGACAGCGTGGAGGTCGATCCACTCTGTTGGGAAGCGGGACCCGTGGGGCTGATAGAGATCGGCGCAAACGAGGCCGAATTTGCATTCGACAATGAACGACCCGCCCATCGTCATTATCTGTATCCGCATGCGCTGGCGAACCGGCCCGTGACCAACGGCGAGTGGATCACGTTTATCGAGGATAGCGGCTATACGACCGCTTCGCTCTGGCTTTCGGACGGCTGGGCGTGGGTAAACCAGGAGGCTATCGACGCGCCGCTATATTGGCGCAGGGGCGATGACGGCTGGGAGCATTTCACGCTGTCGGGTTGGGAAAGGCTCAACCTTGCGGCACCGGCTTGCCATATCAGCCTGTATGAGGCGGATGCCTATGCCCATTGGGCAGGCGCGCGCCTGCCGACCGAGCAGGAATGGGAGGCGGCGGCCAAGCGCCATGACCCGCAAACCGGCAATTTGCTCGACGCTGCGGGGCAGGTGTCGCCCATGCCTTGCGCGGAGAAGGGGGCGTTCCAATCGCTATTCGGGGATGTGTGGGAATGGACCGGCTCGGCCTATCGTCCCTATCCCGGCTTTCGCGCGCCGGATGGTGCAGTCGGCGAATATAACGGCAAGTTCATGAGCGGGCAGTTCGTCCTGAAGGGCGGGAGCTGCGCCACGCCGCGCGGCCATGCCCGGGCCAGCTATCGCAATTTCTTCCATCCCCATCAGCGCTGGCAATTCACTGGCGTGCGACTTGCAAAGGATCTTTGACGTGCGGATCGATATGGATACCAGCCTTTTGGCCAGCGCACAGGATATGGGCGCAGACCCGGCATTTCGCGCGGATGTTCTCACGGGATTGCGGCAGACCCAAAAGGCCGTTCCCGCACGCTGGCTATATGACTTGGCCGGATCCGAATTGTTCGAGGAGATCACGCGGCTGCCGGAATATTATCCGACGCGCACGGAGCGCGGGCTGCTGGCGCGTCACGGGCCTGAGATCGCAAAGCTGGCGGGTAAGGGCCGTGCCGTCGTCGAGTTTGGGTCGGGAAGCTCGGCTAAAACGCCGCTTTTGCTCAGCGAAGTCGACCCCGCTATTTATGTGCCGATCGACATTTCCGGCGAGTTTCTCGATCAATCGGCGGCGCAGCTGCGCGACAGCTTCCCCGGCTTGCCAATAGTGCAGGTGGAGGCCGATTTCATGTCGCCGGTCCAGCTGCCTACGCGCGTCAAGCGGCTGGATATATTGGGATTTTTCCCCGGATCGACTATCGGCAACATGGTGCCGCGTACGGCGATCGATTTGCTGCGCACCATGCGTCAGACGCTGGGATCGCGATCGCAACTGCTGATCGGCATGGACCGGGTGAAGGATATCGGCCGGTTGCAGGCGGCCTATGATGATCGGCAGGGCGTCACGGCGCAGTTCAACCTCAACTTGCTTCATCGCATTAACCGCGAGCTTGGCGGCAATATTCCGGTTGAGAAATTTCGCCACCGCGCGCTGTGGAATGCCGAATGGAGTCGCATCGAAATGCATCTCGAAGCGCAGGACGAGGTCGCCTTCACGATTAGCGGTGAGCGGTTCTCGATGGCGAAAGGTGAGACAATCCACACCGAGAACAGTCACAAATATACCGGTGGGCAGGCGCGGCTTCTGCTCCAGTCGGGTGGCTGGACCCCGCGCCGGCTATGGATGGACGAGGCGGAGGATTTCATGCTGTTGCTGGCCGAAGCGACGGAGTATCGCTCCGCGCCCTGACCGGTATTTAGTCTCAAAATTCAGTTTCCTCTGCGCGGCTCAGGCTACTTCCGTTCCGAGCAACCGTTCGGATACGCAGCGGACGTGCCTATGGTCTGTTCCGCAGCAGCCTCCCAGGACCCGCAGGTTGGGCAGCATGTCCGCGATTTTGCGATGCAGGATCCCAAATTCCTCGGGATTGCCTTCGTCCAGTTCTTCGGCGCAATCCAGTTCCGCATGGCTGAGCCGTGAAGCGTTCGCGCGCAGCCCGCCGATGCGGTCTATCCAGCCTGCCTTGGCATTCAATGCATCGCAGAAATGATCCGGGTGCGCGCAGTTCACCATATAATATGCCGGAGCCGAGCTGGTCGCCTTGTCAACGGCGTCGATGGCTTCGCTCAGGAGGTCTCCGCTGGGCAATCGCCCGTCGGTTTCGACGGTGAACGATATGACAACCGGAAGGCCGACCGATTGCGCGGCGCGCGTAATGCCTGTTGCTTCTCCGATATTGGTCATTGTGATAGCGGAGATCATGTCCACGCCCTCATCTGCCAAAATGCGGATCTGCGGCAGGTGAATCGCTTCGGCTTCGTCCGCGCTGGGCAGTTTGCCGGGCGCATAGGCGTCGCCAGCCGGCCCTACGACACCATTCAGAATGATGTCCGGTACACGTTCCTGCCATCGCGCGCGGATGGAATGGGCGAACTTCACTGCGTCCGCACTCAGACCGAGCAGGTCCTCGCGCGACAACCCGAGCTTGGGAGCCCACTCGATGCATCCGCGCCAGCTGTTCGTGTCGAGTACAAACCCGGTGCGGGCGTTTTCGGCCATCGCCAGAAATTCGTCGAAATAGCGCTGGATGGCCTGCTGTGCCTTGTCGTCTCCCATCAGAGTAATGGCCGCGAATTCCGGTGCTTCGAAACCTTGCTGAAAGAACAGCCATGTTTCGAATCCACCATCGGTGAGATAGGGCCGATCGACAGCAAGCAGCCGGTCAAGTTTTGTCACGAACATTCTCCTCATTCGATGCTTTGGATGAGGCGAGTATGGCGAACCGATCCAATATCTGGATAGCCTACCTCTGGTATGGTTTTACGATTTCGTTTTATTCTAGCAATATCAGAAGCTTGGATATGGCGATCCTGCCGCAGTCGGATGGTTTGAGCAAAAACTGCACTCGCGGTACTGTATCGCAAGTCCAGTCAATCGGGGAACAGGCACATGGCGCGCGGAGGCGAGACCCGCACGAAAATTCTGGATGTCGCGCAGGAATCGGTCTTGGCAAAGGGTTTCGACGCGACATCGATTGAGGAAATCGTTGCCAGCGCGGAGATAACCAAGAGCGGGTTTTTCTATCACTTCAGGGACAAGAATGCCCTCGCGCAAGCGCTGATCGAGCGGCATATCGAGGTCGAGGACCAGCTTTTTGACGATATCTTCGCCCGTGCGAGGGAATTGGGAGATGATCCGCTACAGACAATGTTGATCGGCTTGAAGCTGATGGCGGAGCTGCTGGACAATATGCCAGATGGGCATCCGGGGTGCATTGTTGCCACAGCGGCTTATCAGGATCGCCTGTTTGACAGCAAGGTGCGGGAAACCAACGCGCGGGCGGTGCTCGGCTGGCGCAACCGCTTTCGCGCCATGATCGACGATATCCTGAAGATGTATCCTATGCGCGACGATGTCGATCTTGACCACCTGGCCGATATGATCAGCGCTATCATTGAAGGTGGGCTCGTCATGTCTCGCGCGTTGGGAGAGTCTTCAATAACCGCGCAACAGATCCTCCTGATGCGGTCCTACCTGAAATTGCAGTTTTCGCCGATGGCTTGAGTTCGGGGCTGTGCTCCGGAACCCGACTTATGCCGGAACCCGGCTTATGACTGTGTCGTTGCGGCGGATTGAGGGCCACCTTCGGGCATCAGGTCGAATACCGGCTTGCTGGTGTCGAAGACGGCCCAGTTGGGCGCGCTGGCGGCATAGACCGACAGTTGCGGCGTGACCTGCGACGGGTCATCCAGGCTCGACGCGCGAATGAATATCATGCCGGGCATTGAGGAGTTGCGGGAAAAGACCGCGCATCCGCACTCCGGGCAGAAATTGCGCGCAATCATGCTGCCGCTGTCCGCCGCGCTTTCAAAGGCCTTCACCTCACCGGATAGCGTAAAAGCCGCCTCCGGCACGCCGACATGCGTTCCGTGATCGGTCCCGCTCGCTTTGCGGCAATCCACGCAATAGCAATGCCCGACCAGCATGGGTTCGGCATCGGCCATATAGTGCACGGCGCCGCACAAGCACCGGCCGACAAGCGGTTCAGTCATGATCATCTCCCCCGATTCGATACCGACAGCAAAATGCCGCCTGTCGTGGGGGATGCAAGCGCCTGGGTCCGAGAAGCGGGTCAATCAGCCGGGGCGATTACCCCGTGATGCCGCCCGCCGCCAGAACCGCCAGCGTCACAAGCTCGCTCGCCGTTGACGCCATGGTGGCGACCTGCACGGGCTTTTCCATGCCGACGAGCATCGGCCCGATGACGCTGTCTCCGCCCAGTTCGCGCAGCAGCTTGGCCGACAGGTTGGCCGATTGCAGGCCCGGCATGATCAGGCAGTTCGCGGGGCTGGTCAGGCGGCTGAACGGATAATTCTTCATGACATTGGGGTTCAGCGCCACGTCGGGCGCCATTTCGCCCTCATATTCGAAATCGACGCCGCGCTGATCGAGGATGTGAACCGCCTCGCGAATATTTTCGAGCCAGTTGCCCCACGGATTGCCGAATGTCGAATAGGACAGGAAGGCGACGCGCGGTTCATGGCCCATGCGGCGCGCAACGGCGGCGGTGCCCTCTGCAATGTCGGCAAGTTCCGTTGCCGATGGACGCTCATGCACCGTGGTGTCGGCCATGAAGACAGTGTGGCTCTGGCCCACCAGAATATGCACGCCGAAATTGGTGCGACCGGGCACGGTGTCGATCACTCGGCGAACCTCACGCATCGTCTGCGAATAGGTGCGCGTCGTGCCGGTGATCATCGCGTCGGCCTCTCCCATTTTCAGGAGCAGAGAACCGAAGATGTTGCGATCCCGGTTGACCATGCGTTCGCAATCGCGGCGCAGATAGCCGCGGCGCTGCAGGCGCTCGTACAGCATATCGACCATTTTCGGCACCAGCGGCGAGTTGACGCTGTTGTGCACCTCGAAGCTGTGCGGGTCGGCGACGCCAAGCGCGCGCAGCCGGTCATAGACGTCCTGCCTGCCGACCAGAACCGGAATGCCATAGCCTCCATCGCGGAACTGGATGGCCGCGCGCAGCACGACTTCTTCCTCGCCCTCGGCAAACACGACGCGCTTGGGTTCTGCCTTCGCGCCTTCATAGGCAAGTGTGAGCACCGAGGTTGTCGGATTGAGGCGACCGCGCAGGGACTGGCAATAGGCCTCCATGTCCTCAATCGGCTTTTGCGCCACGCCGCTTTCCATCGCGGCCTTGGCGACTGCGGCCGAAACCACCTCCATCAGGCGCGGGTCGAACGGTGCGGGGATGATATAGTCCACGCCGAAGCTGTGGCTCTTTCCATAGGCGCGCGCCACTTCCTCGGGCACCTGCTGGCGCGCGAGGTCGGCAATCGCCTGCGCTGCGGCAATCTTCATATGCTCGTTGATCGCGGTTGCCCGCACGTCGAGCGCGCCGCGGAAGATGAACGGGAACCCGAGCACATTGTTGACCTGGTTGGGATAGTCCGACCGGCCTGTTGCGATCACCGCGTCGGGGCGCACTTTCTTCGCATCGTCGGGCGTGATTTCCGGGTCCGGATTGGCCATGGCGAAGATGATCGGCTTGTCCGCCATGTCCGTCACCATATGCGGTTCCAGCGCGCCGCCGACGGAAAGGCCGATGAACACGTCCGCGCCCTTCAGCGCCTCGGTCAGTGTGCGGCGATCCGTTTTGGTTGCATGCGCCGACTTCCACTGGTCCATATTGTCGGTGCGGCCCTGATAGAACACGCCCTGACGATCGAACATGATGATGCGTGCGGGATTGGCACCCATCGCCTTGATCAGTTCGGTGCAGGCAATGGCGGCGGCGCCCGCGCCGTTCACCACCACGTCGATATCCTTGATGTCGCGCCCTGTGATGTGCAACGCATTGATCAGGCCTGCCGCGCAGATGATGGCGGTGCCGTGCTGATCATCATGC
>CAYGOH010000042.1:0-13946 GCA_964351385.1 uncultured Sphingobium sp.
CACAGAGCTGATCGAGCATATCTACGATCAGGATTTCGACCGCGATTCGAACACGATCGAAGTGTTCGTGACGCGCATTCGCAAAGAACTCGGCGCAGATGTTATCACGACGATCCGGGGCCTTGGCTATAGCCTCGAAGAGCCGGTCACGTCATAATCCCGTCCGTGACGGACACCGAGATATCCGAACCGCTTGTCGCATCGACCGGCTCGCTGAGCCGGCGCATGATGGGTGTTGCGGCGCTGTGGATCGCAATTTTGCTGATCGGCGGCGGCGTTGCGCTCGACCGGGTCCTGCAGGATGCGATAACGCGCAATTTCGATGACGGCATGGCCTATGTGCTGACCGCGATGATCGCGTCGGCAGAGGTCGGCCCCGATGGCGAGGTCTATTTCAACCGCCCGCTTGCCGACCAACGCTTTCTGGAACCCAGCAGCGGCCTCTATTACCAAATCAGCGCCAAGGGGCATGAGGACTGGCGGTCCAGGTCGCTGTGGGACAGGGCGCTGAAGCTCGACGTCAATCGCGGGCCGATGGGCTTGCAGGTCTATGACAGCGGGCAGTTCCCCGATGAGCGGCTGCGGGTGATGGAACGCCGGATCATCCTGCCCGGATCGAACGACGTGTGGACCTTTGCGGTGGCGCAGGCGCGTTCCGGGCTCGACGGCCAGATTGGCACGCTTCGAAACACGCTTGTTCAAAGTTTCGTGCTTTTGGGGCTGGGCCTCTTCGTCATGGCAAGCCTTCAGACGGTATATGGCCTGCGCCCATTGCGCGCCGTCCGCCGCGAAATCGTGCGGATGCGTGCGGGTGAGAAAAACCGCGTGACAGCGGCTATGCCCGCAGAGGTGCTGCCAATGGTCGAGGAATTGAACGCGCTTGTCGCCCATAATGAACGGCAGGCCGAGGAGGCGCGGGCGCATGCGGGCAATCTCGCTCATGCGCTCAAGACGCCGCTTACAGTGATCATGAACTCCGCCACCGCCGATGCTGATGATCTGAACGACACGGTAATGCGCGAGGCGGTGACGATGCGGCGGCAGATCGACCATCACCTTGCGCGCGCCCGCGCCGTGGGAAGGCGCGGCGCCGCCCAGAGCCGCGCACGAATATGGGACAGCCTGGAGGCCGTTGAACGGGCGGTCGCCCGGCTATATCCCGACGTCCGCATCGATATGGATGGAGATGAGAGCGCGGTTGCGCGTGTCGAGAGACAGGATCTTGACGAGTTGCTGGGCAACCTGGTCGAGAATGCCGCGAAATATGGCGGCGGCAGTGTTTTTGCGACCGTTCGCCCGCTTGTTGGGCAAGGTCAGGTATCGATTGAGGTAGAGGACGACGGGGCGGGCATTCCGGCCGCCGAACGCGCGCGGATTTTCGACCGAGGTGTACGGCTCGACACGGGCAAGCCGGGCACCGGCCTTGGCCTTGCCATCGTCCGCGACGTAGCGGAAATCTATGGCGGCTCTGTCGAGTTGGGCGACAGCGAGGATCTCGGCGGACTGCTCGTCCGTTTGACCTTGCCCGCAGGCTGATCGGCGGCCATAGCGTCTGCTTGCCGCTCCACGAAATTTCTCTAGAACAAGTCCATGTCCTCCGCCCTTTATAATCGAGATATATTGAGGCTCGCTACCTCGCTGCCAGCGCCATTGCGGCTTGATGATGCACAGGGTTCGGCGGACCGGCGTTCTCCGACCTGCGGCAGCCGTGTGATCGCGGATGTCCGGATGGACACAGCGGGCCGCGTCGATCAGGTCGCGCTCACCGTCAGCGCCTGCGCCTTGGGGCAGGCTTCTGCGGCATTGATGTACGCCCATGTGGGTGGGTGCTCGGTCGAAGAGCTTCAGGCAGCGACGGACAGCCTGCGCCATTATCTGGCGCATCCCGGCACCGACGGCGCAGCGGACTTCTGGCCCGGTATCGATGTGTTCGCGGCGGCCCGCGATTACCCCGCGCGGCACCCCTCGATCATGCTGGCGTTCGAAGCGGTGACGGAGGCAGCAAGGAGCGCGATAGACGAGTCCCCGGCGCAACAGGCGCGCGCATCATGACGAGCGGCGGTGCGGAACAGGCGATGCTGGCTAGCCCCACTGAACTCTTGTTGAGCGAAGGCGTCATCCTGCTGGGCTTCGCGACCCTGTTCGTGTTGATTTTTCGGCGTCTCGGGCTCGGGGCCGTCCTGGGCTATCTGATCGCAGGGGCGCTGGTCGGGCCGCAGGGCCTCGCGCTGGTCGGCGGTGGCGAAGCGAAGCTCGATATCGCCGAAATCGGCATCGTGCTGCTGATGTTTCTGGTCGGCCTGGAGCTTAATCCGGCGCGGCTTTGGCGATTGAAACGCGACATATTCGCATTCGGTGCAGCGCAGGTCGTTCTTTCGGGGATGGTGCTGACCGCCTGTATCTATTGGGGCACGGCGTTCACGCTTGGTGCGGCGATTGCGCTGGGGCTGCCGCTGGCGCTTTCTTCGACGGCGCAGGTCTTGCCGGGGTTGAAACAGAGCGGTCGCATCAACTCCCCCTTTGGCGAGAAAGCGTTTTCGATTCTGTTGTTTCAGGATCTTTCCATCGTGCCGTTGATTACCATCGTCGCGGCGCTTTCTCGCAATCCTGCGGATGCGGCGGGCCCGCCGGGATGGACATTGGCGCTCTATACGGTGGCCGCGATTGCCGGACTGGTCCTTGCGGGGCGTTTCATATTGAGGCCGGCCCTGCAGCTTGTCGGGAGCATGGGCGAGCGTGAGCTTTTCGTTGTGGTGGGCCTGTTCACCGTGCTCGCCAGCGCAGCCTTGATGCATGCGCTTGGGCTGTCGACGGCGCTCGGCGCATTCATCGCAGGCGTACTGCTCGCCGATTCACCCTATCGGCATGAGATAGAGGCGGATGTCGAACCGTTTCGCTCGATCCTGCTGGGGTTATTTTTCCTCGCCGTCGGCATGGTTCTCGACATCCGTTCGGTTGTTGAAAACCCTGTATTTGTGGTCGGCATGGCGGCGCTGCTGGTCGCGGTGAAGGTCGCCATATTGACAGGACTCGCGCTGCTGTTCGGGATGCGACGCAGGGCCGCACTGGGTCTCGGGCTGCTGCTGTCCCAGGGCGGCGAGTTTGGCTTCGTATTGTTCGATCAGGCACGCAATGCATTATTGATCGCGCCTCAGGCAGCCAGCATATTCAGCGCAATCGTCACGCTTTCAATGGCCACTACGCCCTTCCTTATGCTGATTGCGCGGCGTCTGGAATTTTCGCGTTCCTCCTCGGCCAAATATGACGTGTCCGACGTCGCGCCGGGAGGTGCTGCGATAATCGTCGGCTATGGCCGCTTTGGTCAGACGGTCGCGCAGATGCTGACAGGGCATGGCTTTTCGTTGACGCTCATTGATCGCAAGCCCGCGCAAATCGAGCTTTCGGGCCGTTTCGATACCAAGGTGCATTATGGCGACGGCACACGGGTCGACCTGCTGCGCAATGCAGGGGCTGAGGATGCGCGGCTGATCGTTTTCTGCATCGACGATCCGTCGCTCGACGAAAAACAGCTGCAGCCCATCATCGAGGCGTTCCCGCAGGCCGCCATTCTGGTGCGCACCTTCGACCGTCGGCATATGATGCGTCTGAACGACCTCGATCTCGCAGGCACGGTGCGCGAGGTTTTCGAATCCGCAATCGCCATGGGCCTGATGTCCTTGCGCCAGCTTGGCGTGAAGGACCACGAAATCGTCGAGGTCGAGCAGCATTATCGTGAAAATGACAAGCAGCGGTTTGACGTCCAGTTGGCGCAGGGCGATTTGCTGGCCGCAAAAGACCTGATGTACCGGCCGGGTCATGGCATGCTCCTGAAATCGAGGGAAAATAGCGGAGAGGACGCATGACGATAGGATTTTGGGCGGCGTTGAGCGCGGCGCTGGCGATCGCGGCGGGTGCATTTGGCGCTCATGGTGCGCCGTCGGAGCAGGCCGCAGATTGGTTGCGAACCGGCGGCACCTATCAACTGATCCACGCCGTCGCGGCAATCGCCGTGATGACGTTCGCGCGCGGACCAGCCATGTTGATGCTGATTGGCGCGGCCATCTTTGCCGGGACGCTGTACCTGATGGCAATAGGCGCCCCGAAATGGCTCGGTGCCGTTACACCTATAGGTGGCACGGCGCTGATAGCGGCCTGGCTGTGGACCGCTTGGATTTTCATGCGCCAGCCGGGGTGAGCTAGGCCGCCAGTTCGCGGTCGAGGAACGCCGCCACATCGGCAAGCTGCACATTCTTGTCGAGATAGGTCTGGCCGATCCCACGCGCCAGCAGGAAGGGCAGGGTGCCGCCCTCCATCTTCTTGTCATGCATCATATGGGCGACAAGAGCCTCGCCGCTCGCGCTGATGCCGGCATCCTGCAGGCTGGCGGGCAGCCCCGCATTGCGCAAGTGCCCAGTGACGCGCACTGCATCGGCAATATCGCACAACCCCTGCGCCGCAGAAAATCTGAACGCCAGCGCCATGCCTGCCGCGACAGCCTCACCGTGCAGCAATTTGTCGCTATATCCGGTCTCTGCCTCCAGCGCGTGGCCGAAGGTGTGGCCGAGGTTCAGCAATGCGCGCTGTCCGGACTTTTCCTCTTCGTCCGCGGCGACGATTTCCGCCTTGGACTGGACGCTTTTCTCTATCGCATGGGCGCGCGCCGCGGGATCTCCGGCGAGGAGGGCGTCGCCGTTCTGTTCGCACCAGGCAAAGAATTCGGCGTCACCGATCAGGCCATATTTCACAACCTCGGCATAGCCTGCGCGCACCTCACGCGCCGGAAGCGTATCGAGGCTTGTCGGGTCGATCAGCACCAGCGAAGGCTGATGAAACGCGCCGATCAGGTTCTTGCCTGCGCTGGCATTGATCGCCGTCTTTCCTCCGACCGAGCTGTCCACCTGCGACAGCAAGGTGGTGGGTATCTGAACGAACGCGCATCCGCGTTTGAGGATCGCTGCGGCGAATCCGACAAGGTCTCCGATTACCCCGCCTCCCAGCGCCACGATATGATCCTTGCGCTCGACCTCGAGCGCCAGCAACCTGTCCATCAGGCCGGACAGGCCGGCCCAGCTTTTTGTAGTTTCACCGGCGGGAAGAATGATGGCTTCGCAGCGGACATTGGAGTGGGCCAGTGCCGACTGTAGGCGTCCGAGTTGCGCGGCCGCCACATTCTCGTCCGTGATGACGACCAGCCGGCCCGCCCGGGCATGGTGCCCAAGATAGGTTCCGGCACGGTCGACCAGACCATCCTCTATCACGATATCATAGCTGCGACTGCCGAGCGCGACCTGAACCTTGCTCATTGTTCGAGAGCCTCGACGATCCTGTTTACCGTCATCTCATGGGGACCTTCACCGCTTTTCACATGGATAGGAGCTTGCGCATAGACGGGGTTGCGGACCTTGGCCAGATCGGTCAGGACGACAAGCGGATCCTTGTCCTTCAGCAACGGGCGGCCGTCGCGACGCGATACCCGCTCCACCAATACGTTGATGTCTGCATCCAACCACACGGCGACCGCTTCGCTCAGAATGAGACGACGGGTCTCCTCGTTCATGAAAGCGCCGCCGCCGGTCGCGATCACCTTGCGCCCCTGCTCCAACAGGCGGGCAATGACTCTGCGTTCGCCATCGCGGAACTCTTCTTCGCCGTACCGCTCAAAAATTTCGGATATGCTGAGATCTGCGGCGGCTGCAATTTCCTCATCGGCATCGACAAAGGGCAGCCCCAGTCTGCTGGCGAGCCGACGCCCGATGGTCGATTTGCCGACGCCCATCATACCAATCAACACGATGGGGCGCTGTTCAGGACCTTTTGCCGATTTGTGGTTTCGTTGCATGCTGAGCGGGGCTATACAGCGATGCGCGCGCCGCGCAAAAGCGAATTTCCAAGGAAGTTTGATCCTCCAACCCGTCGGATAGCCTTACCATCGTCATGAAAATCAAACGCAACAGCAATGCCATTTTCGAAACGCCGCGTCGCCGCAGGCGGCTTCCGATCATTCCTGTCGTCATCGTCCTTTTGTTGATTACAGGGTTGGGATTTGCCTGGCAGCGCGGTGGCGAGCAGCCTCAGGTGCGCGTCGAGAAGCCGGTTTCGCCCAGCAAGCTGGGGCAATGATTCGATGAAGGGGGCCGGGGAGGCGAGCGAAGGAAGCGCGCGCAGGATATCCATGCGCATGCTGTCGGGGGTCGCGCTGTTCGCTCTGGGTTCGGCACTTGTGCTGACACCGGTTGAAGGCCGCGCGCCGACTTCACTGCTTCCTCCCGGTTTCAGCAATGAACCCGCCCCGCAAGACCCGACGCCAGCGCCGTCACAGCCTAATGGCAACACCAATACGGGCGGCAATCGGCCCGGCGGTTCTTCCTTGCAGCTCGATCTGCCTGGGGTTGATGCCTCCAATCTGGCAGACCTTGTTGCCGATAACGCCGCCGAAGACGAACTCACCCCAGAAGAGCTGGCCGAACAGCAACGGAAATATGACCTGCCCGACAGCGCGCGCCGGTCGCTCGACAAGATTGGCCCGCTGACGCCGGCTACCGGCGGGCTGTCCGAAGATGCGTTTGGACAACAGTCAGGCAAATTTCTCGCCGCATTGATGCGGAACACAAAGGCACCGCTTGTCTCACGCTGGGGCTCTATCCTGTTGCGGCGCACCTTGCTTTCCGCAACGAAAACGCCGGGCGATATCGACGGCGCGGATTGGGCGGCGGAGCGCGCCTGGCTGCTCGTCAGGATGGGGGAGGCCGACCCTGCCCGCATGATGGTGCAGAGCGTCGATGCCAATCGCTATAGTGACCGCCTCTATGCTGTCGCGATGCAGGCATATCTCGCATCCGCCGATCCCGTTGGCCTGTGCTCGCTTTATATCGGGGCAAAATCTGTCAGCAAGTCGCCGAGCTGGACAATGGCCGAGGCGATTTGTGCGTCCTTCTCTGCCGAGCAAGGTCGCGCCAGTGCGATATTGAATCAGGCGCAGCGACGCGGCGATGTGCGTGGCATCGATTACCGGTTGAGCGAGAAAATTGTCGGCGCAGGCGTCGATTCGCGGCGGTCGGTGAAGATCGAATGGGATGGCGTCGACACGCTTACCGCATGGCGTTTCGGGCTGGCAACAACCGCCAATGTCGACATCCCGCCGCCGCTGCTCACGCGCGCGGGATATCATGTGCAGGCCTGGCGGGCGAGGGCGCCGATGCTGACGCTGGAAGAGCGTCTGCCGTCAGTTCAGACGGCAGCGCAGCTCGGAGTGCTCTCCAGCGCGGCTCTGGTGGACTTTTATGCCGAGCTCTATGCTGCCGACACCGTCCCCGCCACGTTTTCCGACCGGATGAGCGCGATACGAGCCGCCTATAGCGGATCAACGGTTACGGCCCGAATGGACGGGCTGCGCGATCTGATGGCGCGCGATGGTGCGCGCAATCTTGTCGACCTTCTGGCTGTATCGCGGGCAATGGCCGTTTTGCCGGTGGTTGATGTAGAGGGCACCGAGCTGACCTACCTGATCGCCGCTATGCTGAGCGCCGGATATGATCGCAGCGCGATGCGCTGGTCGAGCGCACGGGACGCGCTGTCCCAGTCCGAAGGCGCGGATGGATGGGCCATGCTGGCCGTGGGCGCGCCGGACATGCCGTTCAGTCTGGATGGGGAACGTCTGCAGCAATATGCGTCCGATACCGGGCGCAAGGGGGAGTTGCTGGTCGCCGGTCTTGCGGGACTCGGGCGGTTGCGCGGCGATGCTCTCAAACAGGCACTTGACGGGGCGGGCATCTCGCTCTCGGCGCAGACGAAATGGGAGAAGTCCATTTCGAACGCCGGTAAACGCCGGGAAAAGGGTACGGTCGCGCTGCTGGCGGCGGTCGGAATGCAGGTCGCGAACTGGGACGCCATGCCGCCGGAACATCTCTATCACATCGTATCCGCGCTGCGTCAGGCGGGCCTCGACGCAGAGGCGAGGATGATCGCCGCCGAAGCAATCATGCGGAGCTGACAGGCGGTGGCGGAGACGACCGCCGATGCGAGGGGGCAAGGCGGGGAAGTCTTGTCGAAGGACAGGCAGCTCATCGACCGCTATATCCAAAAGCTTGCGGTTGAGCAGGGCGCCGCCCGCAATACATTGCTTGCCTATCGCACCGACCTGGAGGCCGCCAGCGCCACCCTGGCCACCCTGTCCGATGCCGATGCCGAGCAATTGCGCACTTTGGGCGAGAGCTGGTCGCAGCTTGCAGCGTCAACCGTCGCGCGGAAATTGTCGGCGTTGCGCGGCTTTTTCAGCTTTATCGAAGCGGAAGGCGTTCGCGGCGATAATCCAGCGCAAGCACTGGCCCGGCCAAGCCTGCGCCGCCCATTGCCGCGCATATTGTCGAAGGAAGAGGTGGAAAGCCTGTTCCAGGTTGCCGAGGCGTATGCAGGCGGGGACAATCCGCAGCATCGTCACGTCCGAACTCTGGCGTTGATCGAGCTTCTCTATGGTTCGGGATTGCGCGCGACGGAGCTTGTGTCGCTGCCCCGCAACGCCGTCCATCCCGACCGCCCCTTTCTGATCATCAAGGGGAAGGGCGGGCGAGAACGGCTTGTGCCCGTGTCCGATCGCGCGCGCGCGGCGGTTGGAAAATGGCTCGCTTTCGTCGCGTGCGACAGCCTGTGGCTGTTCCCTTCGGGCAAGTCCCATCTCAGCCGGGTAAGGCTGTTTCAGATGGTGCGCGAATTGGGCACGGCAGCCGGCATATCGCCCGAACGCCTGAGCCCCCATGTGTTGCGCCATGCATTCGCCACGCACCTGCTGTCTGGCGGCGCGGACCTGCGTGCGTTGCAGACGATGCTCGGCCATGCCGACATCGGAACGACGGAGATATATACCCATGTCGACAGCGCGCATCTGGTCGAACTGGTCAACCGGCGTCATCCTCTCGTTGACGTCGGACGCAGGCGGTCCTAACGCAAGGTCATGGTAACGTTCCTTGATTTTGAAAAGCCGGTCGCGGCACTGGAAGCCCGGATTGCAGAACTGCGGGAAACCGCCCAATCCGACGAGATAGATATCGACGCCGAAATTGCCAAGCTGCAGCAACGCGCCGAAAAGATGCTCAAGGAAACCTACGGCAAGCTGACGCCCTGGCAGAAGACGCAGGTCGCGCGGCATCCGGAGCGTCCGCATTTCAAGGACTATGTCGCCGGAATCTTCGACGAATTCATTCCGCTGGCTGGCGATCGCGCCTTTGCCGACGATCAGGCGATACTCGGCGGTTTTGCCAGGATCGGCAAACGGCGGGTGATGGTGATCGGCCATGAAAAGGGCGACGATACGGCGAGCCGCCTCAAACATAATTTCGGGATGGGCAAACCCGAAGGGTATCGCAAAGCCATCCGGCTGATGCAGCTTGCCGACAGGTTCGGCCTGCCCGTTGTGACATTGGTCGATACATCGGGTGCCTTTCCCGGTGTTCAGGCAGAGGAACGCGGGCAAGCGGAAGCAATCGCACGATCCACTGAGCAATGCCTCGCACTGGGCGTGCCCATGGTTACGGCGATTGTCGGCGAAGGAGGCTCGGGTGGCGCAATCGCGCTCGCGGCCGGAAATCGGATCCTGATGCTCGAACATGCGGTATATAGCGTGATCTCGCCCGAAGGATGCGCCTCGATCCTGTGGCGTACGGCGGAAAAGGCGAGCGACGCTGCGATCGCCATGCGCGTGACGGCGCAGGACCTCAAGAAGCTGGGCGTGGTGGATCGCATCGTGTCGGAACCTTCGGGTGGCGCGCATCGCAATCACAAGGCCGCCATAGCGTCCTTGTCAAAAGCGATCACCGAAGAGCTCGACAGCCTCGCAAAACAGGATGCCATCAGTCTGCGCAGCGCGCGTGCCGACAAGTTTCTTGCCATGGGCGGCTGAGGTCGCTCAGCGGCGGCAACACCGGCCCGACGGAACGAAATCGGCTTCGGCTCGTTGCTTTTCCACGTCGATAATGCGCTCAGGGGAGAGGATGCCGTGTCCAAATTCAAAATAACCACCGCACTGGCGGCAATCGCCTTCACCAGTGGATGCATGCCGGAATCCGGCGGTGGCGGATCCGGCAGCATCCCGGTTGCAACGACGATCAGCCAGTCCGACAAGGAACAGGGCGCGAAGGCGCACCCGCAACTTCTGGCGGAATTTGGCGGGCCATACAGCGGCTCCCAATCCTCATATGTGACTTCGGTGGGCCGCAAGATCGCGGTCCAATCAAGCCTTTCCAATGCGCAGGGCGATTTCACGATCACGCTGCTGAATTCGCAGATCAACAACGCCTTCGCGATACCGGGCGGATATGTGTATATCACGCGGCAGCTGATGGCGCTGTGCAATGACGAAGCCGAAATGGCGGGCGTTCTGGGGCACGAAGTCGGCCACGTCGCAGCACAGCATGCGCAGCGACGTCAGGCTGCGGCGCAGCGCAATGCCATTGGCGGGGCGCTGTTGCAGATCCTGACCGGAGCCGTGCTCGGCAATTCCGGGCTGGGCAGCGTGTTGCAGCAGGGAATCGGCACCGGAACGCAGCTCCTGACACTTAAATTCTCGCGCTCTCAGGAATATGAGGCCGACGATCTCGGCATACGTTATCTGAACAGCGCGGGTTATGATCCGAAGGCGCTGTCCAGCATGCTGGCGTCGCTTGCCGCGCAAAGCGCCCTTGATGCGCGGGTGGTGGGCCAATCGAACGCGGTTCCGGAATGGGCGAGCACGCACCCCGATCCTGCCTCTCGCGTATCGCGCGCGCTTACCAAGGCGCAGGAAACCGGATCGACGAGCAGCTATCGCAACCGCGACGCGTTTTTGAATGCTGTCAACGGCGTGATGTATGATGACGACCCGCAGCAGGGCGTCATTCAGGGCAGCAAGTTCCTGCATCCCGCACTGCGCATCGCGTTTACGGCACCGAGCGGCTACGCCATGGTGAACGGTACGCAGGCGGTGACGATATCGGGATCGAATGGGCAGGCGCAATTCAGCGGCGGGTCCTATTCGGGCGACCTCAACGCCTATATCGCGTCGGTGTTCAAGGCTTTGGCTGGTGATAGCACCATTAATGCGGCGACGCCGCGGCGCACGACGATCAATGGTATGTCCGCGGCCTATTCAACGGCGCGCGCAAACACCCAGTCCGGTCAGGTCGATGTGACGGTGATGGCCTATGAATTGAGCTCAAATCAGGCGTTTCACTTCGTCATCCTCACAAAAGCGGGCGCAGGTTTGGGGCCGTTCGACGCGATGGTGCAGTCGTTCAACCGGATCAGTGCGAGCGAAGCGGCCGCGATCAAGCCGCGCAAAGTGAGTGTGGTCACTGTGAAGAGCGGCGATACGATCGCCTCGCTGTCTTCGCGCATGGCCTATGATACGTACAAGCAAGAGCGGTTTCTGACGCTCAACGGCCTGTCGTCCTCCTCCACACTTGGCGCCGGCCAAAAAGTGAAAATCGTCACCTACTGAGCCTACCGGCGCAGCAATGACGCGCACGAAAAAGGGCGACGAGGTAACTCGCCGCCCTTCCAAAACTTCCGTTTGCTAGCGCGAAACTTACGTGTTCAGCGCGTTTGCAACGTTGTTGAAGGTGTTGTTCAGGCTGTTGCCGACAGTGCCCATCGCGGTGATGGCGGCAACTGCGATCAGAGCTGCGATCAGGCCATATTCGATGGCGGTCGCGCCCTTGCTGTCCTTCAGCATTTTACGGAAAAACTGCATGTTGTGTCTCCTTGAAAGATACCTCATACTACCCGGCCTAATGGTTTCCCACTCAGGTGAGTTAAGATTTAGACTTCTTTGGTTGATAAATTCCTAATAGCGACCCAGAAATCAGCAGACTGACAATTATGCCTGTGAGGTTTAAAAAAACTTAATAAAACGGTCGAAATTGAAGAAATGAAGGTTAATGTTCGCTAACCTCATTTGAGACATTGCCCCACATATTGATCGTTTTATTTGCAACGCCCGTCATCGCACCAATTGCCGCCAGACAGATCAGCGAAACTACCAATGCATATTCAACGGCGGTTGCGCCTCGCTGACAATTCCTGATCGACAGGCGACGCCGCGCCGACATCTTGCCGGTGTGGTTTGTCATGTTTCTACCCTCGCGATACCTTGACCCGCAGTGATTCTATGTGCGCGAGGTTAATAAAATTATATGATCGGCGAGAAACCCGGTGAACCGTTGATGGACAGGAACAGCGCCTCCCGTTCGCCGCTGATCGTTACTGCTGCAGCTCTGATCGATGCCGACGGCCGCGTGCTGTTGCAACAACGGCCCGAGGGCAAATCGATGGCCGGGTTGTGGGAGTTCCCCGGCGGCAAGGTGGAGCCCGGCGAAACGCCCGAGGCCGCCCTTGTCCGGGAGCTCGAAGAAGAACTGGGTATAGCCACGCATCAGAGCTGTCTCGCACCCGCGACATTTGCGTCGGAGCCGCTGGGAGACCGGGATCTGATCCTGCTGTTATATGTATGCAGGAAATGGACAGGCGTACCCCGGCTCAGGCATGCCGCGGCGATGCAATGGGTCAGGCCCAACCAGATGTTCGCGCTGCCGATGCCGCCCGCCGACCTGCCGATGATAGGAGTGCTCGACGCGCTTCTTTAGGATTTGGCCTTTAGGATTTGGGCTTCAGCCTTTCGGTTTCAGGGTTTCGGTTTCAGGGCCTCGGCAAGCGAAACCTTGCCGGAACCACGCCGGGCGGGGGCGGGCTGGGACGGGTCGGGCCTCCAACCGCTCAGATACAGCACCGAGAAATGCTCGGTTGTCTTGCCGTCCGCTTCCGCTTGCGCGCCAAAGATATCTGACGCGCGGTCGAGCACGGCCCGTGACACCGTTCCGCGCCGCTGCGCGGCCATTACATTGCCCAAGGCCATGCCGCGAAGGTCATGCATCAGGGCCAGAAGCGACGGGTAGCGCACGTTCAACATCTCGGCATCGGCGACAGGCATAGCGAAGCCGGTACGCGACAGCAGGTCGCCTGCGGATCGCACGTCGATCTGGGGGTGCACATGCGGCATTGGGCGGCCGCCTTCCGCGACCAGAAGCGCTTGCTTCATGATGTCCAGCGATCCTGCGCCGACAGCAGCGGCAAGCAACAAACCGTCGGGCCGCAATACCCGCCTGATGTTGATCAACGCGCCGGGAAGGTCATTGACACTGTCGAGCGTGCCGCACGAAAGGACGAGGTCGAAGCTCGCCTCCGGGAAAGGCAGGGCGTCTTCCTCGCACTGAATGCCGTCATTGGCGGCGGCATTTCGCGCGCCCGGATCGCAACAGGTAACGGACTTGCCGAGCGCATTCAAAGCATCGGCGGCGCTGGTATCAGGGCAGCCGATCACCAGCACATCCTGCATCGGGCGCTGAACATCCTCCAACCGCTCCAGCAGGCCGTCGAGCATATAGCGATACAGGAAATCATGGGCCGCGAACCCGTCATGCGCCCTGTCCCGCGCCATTGCACGGCGGCGGGGGTCGAAAATCTGCGGAGGGCCTTCATTCTGGATCATGTTGGGCTTGTGCAGGCAGGAGCATCGCGGAACAAGCGGATTATGTCCCTCAGCTTGCCAAAACCGCTCCGCATGCTGCTCGATTATGCACTTCCGCCACGATGTCCGGGTTGCGGGACCATTACCGAAGCTGACCTCAGTTTCTGCGCCGACTGCTGGGAGCGTCTGGAGTTTTTCAGTGATCCCTGTTGCGCGCGGTGCGGCGTGCCTTTTGATCGCGACGAAGGGGACGACGCGCTGTGCGGTGCCTGCATCGCATCGCCCCCGCACTGGGCCAGTGCGCGCGCGGCGCTCGCCTATTGCGATTTGTCGGGCGGCATCGCCATGCGGCTTAAATATGGGCGTCGGACGGGTCTGGCGAAATTGATGGCACGGCACATGGTTCCACGCGTTCACCCGGACGTTTCAGCTGACAGAGCAAACGCCTTAATAA
>CAYGOH010000042.1:13956-14836 GCA_964351385.1 uncultured Sphingobium sp.
CTTTGGAGAAGTAAAGCGACCAAACCCCTTCGTAATATGAACCCGGCCCAGCGGAGGAAAGCTGTCGCACATGCCTTTGCGGTCAATCCAAAATTCGCCCCCTTGCTGACCGGCAAAACTGTGCTGCTCATTGACGATATTCATACGAGCGGAGCGACGGCGGCGGCATGCGCCCGGACATTGACCTCCAACGGCGCCCGCGCGGTTCACCTGTTATGCTGGGCCCGTGCCTCTCATGACCGCACGAAAGATTGACAAAATGCTGCGCACGCACAATCTCTATTGTGGAGGTATTGTTGTTCATGAAGCATGTCGAAATCTATACGAAGGCGTTCTGCGGATATTGCCATCGGGCGAAGGCCTTGCTGGAAAGCAAGGGCGTATCGTTCGAAGAATATGACATCACGATGGGCGGTCCCAAGCGCGGCGAGATGCTGGATCGCGCCAATGGCGGCACAACCGTCCCGCAGATTTTCATAGATGGCGAACATATAGGGGGTTCCGACCAGCTCGCGGCGCTCGAAGCGCAGGGGCGGCTGGACGCCATGCTGGGCTGACAAGAGGCGGGACACAGATGCGCGCCGCCCTGTTGCAATCTACAAGCGGCATCGATCCGGACGCCAACGCCGAGATGCTCGCCCGGGCGATTGCCGATGCAAAAGCCGGCGGCGCGGACATGCTTTTCACGCCCGAGATGGTGGGATGCCTCGACCGCAAGCGGGATCGGGCGGCGCAGACGCTGGCCGACGAGGCGCACGACATTGTGCTGGCTCGCACATGCGAGGCAGCAGCGACGCATGGTTTATGGGTGCATATCGGCTCGCTGGGGCTCAGCGGCGAACGAGCCCGAGTCTGTCACCGAGTGTCTCGCCCCGCCGCA
>CAYGOH010000043.1:0-14533 GCA_964351385.1 uncultured Sphingobium sp.
CATATTTCTGCTTGATCGGCCACAAGAGCCTGCGTGCCTTATCGAGATTGGCGTTGTCGGGCCAGCTGTTGAGCGGCGCGAAACGCTGTTGCCCCGCGCCGCCGCCGCCGCGCCCGTCGCCGGTGCGGTAGGTTCCGGCGCTATGCCATGCCATGCGAATGAAAAAGGGGCCATAATGTCCATAGTCGGCCGGCCACCAGGGCTGGCTATCGGTCATCAAGGCGTGCCGGTCTTTTTTGACCGCCGCCAGGTCGAGCGACTTGAACTCCTCGGCATAATTGAAATCATCGCCCATCGGGTCGCTGGAAAGGCCGTTCTGCTGAAGAATATCCAGCGACAGCTGTTCGGGCCACCAATCCCGGTTTGTTCGGCCGAGCAATGATCGCTTGGCGCCCGGATCATGCATCGGGCATCCGCTCGTCTTGGCATCCATCTTCAATCTCCTGCTGTGAAGTATCGGTTTTGCGACTCTTGACCCGAGGCTACGCCCATGCGTCTGCTCAAGAAAACGAATAATGTTCGTCAGACAGACTGAGAAAATCGATCAGCGAGGATAGGGTTTTGGGCTCGAACGCTCGCTGAATGCATCAAATCAGTTTTCGAACATGATATTGCCGTTTTGGATGTTTTGTCCGATCATGTGATTCGGTACGATTTTTGAATGGTTCGAAGAGCGATGTACCATCGACCTATCCATGCTGCTTTGGTAAATCACGACACGATGCAGGAACGTTTTGCCCTATTGAGCGACGCGCAGCGCAATTGTTTGCGCCTCGTCGCGATGAGTTACAGCTCCAAGGAGATTGCCTTGGAAACCGGCCTGTCGCCGCAAACGGTCGATCAATATCTTTCCAAGGCCGCCAATATCCTGGAAGTTACCAACAGGCGCGAAGCAGCGAGGCTCTATTCCGAGTTCGAAAACACATTCAACAAATCTGAATTCAAACCGGAAGCGGTTGTCGAACCCAAAAAACCTGGTGAAATGACGGTGCGATCTGAAAATGAGGGATCCACTCTCGGCACCTTCCTGCCGCTGAAATGGCTCCCTCCCATCGGGGGAGAACGTCATGACCTAGACGCAACGGCAGTCGTATATCGAATGGTACGAGTTTCGCTTTTCACGACAGGTGCCGCAGGAGCAATCATCGCTGTGGTGACATGGCTTAACCGCCTCACTCTCTGACCGCACCTATCCAGTCGACAACCCAGAGAACACAGCGTGCCGAGCGATCGGCGCGAAAGGAGATCTTATGTCAAAAGAAGCACGGGCCGCCAGAGCGGCACAAAGCGAATTGAAATTGGGCAATCAGCGATTTCTGGAGCTCACCGGTCAGGTCAAAACCGTCTATGACCGGATTGACGGCGCTCTTGCGCAGACGCTGCGGTTGAATGCGGACATGATCGAAACGGCTCAGGAAATCGGCCTGGAGCCTGAAGTAGGTCAGAAGCTGTTTGTCGAACTCAACGACTGCGTCGGAACGATGATGATGTCGCGCGACAAGATGGTCGCAGCGCATACCCGCGCCACGGGAATCCGCATGCGGACCGATCAGGCCGCGCGCGCGGATGGTTGCTGGCCGTGGCCGACGGGCAGCGCCGAAGAAAAAGTTGCCGCGCTTCGATCGGTGGCGTGAGATAGGCACGGCTTGACCGAGGCCATTGTTCATGATCGGGTTGGGCCGTGAACATATTTTATTTCTATCTGGTCGCTCTGCTTGTGACCTGCCTGTACCTCTATTTTTACGGGGGGCGAACAGGCCTGTGGAGTGGTGCGGTGTTGCTGGCGATGTCGCTGACCTCAGCGGCTTTGGCTCTCACCGCACCGAACTTCGTGGTTCTGCAACCACGTATGCTGGCGCTCGATATTCTGTCCCTGGGGTTGAAAACAGGGATTGCCGTTCGCAGCACCCGCTACTGGCCCATCTGGGTCGCAGCATTTCAGTTGAACACCGTTCTGGCACAAACCGCCATCATGCTGTCGCCGGCGTTCAGAAACGAATTTTACTACGCCATGGCGACGATTTGGGCGGTCCCAACATTGGTGGTGATGGTTTGGGGCACAGCCAGGGACAGGCGACACGACCTTCGGCCAACGCGCCGGCGTGAACAGAGAGCAATATGAGCATGCGAGACAATGGGGCAATTCGAGAGCGTGGGCGCGCTGGTGAAGGAGGCTCCCTTCAGGGAGAAAATGGAGTGAAATTGGAAGATAGCGCAGCCACGCAAAATGTCATCCGCATGACGGACTATGCCGCGCACGGTCAGAACCTGTCCGCCTTGGCGCGGAAGCTGTTGAAAGAAGCGGACGATCGCGCGCAATTTTTCGACGCCAGCCTGTTCGCGGACCCGGCCTGGTACATATTGCTGGATCTGTACGTCCACGCCTCAGATCGACGGGCAGTATCCGTCAGCAGCCTGTGCATAGCCGCCCGGGTTCCGGTGACCACCGCGCTCAGGTGGGTCAATAACCTGACGCAGCGCAAGATCATCGAGCGATCCCCCGATCCGACCGACCGGCGCAAGGCCTATATTCGCCTGAGCGCCAAGGCGCATGAGCAAATGACGGCTTATCTCAACAAGATTGCCAATGTTGATCCTGATCAGCAGCCGGTGCAGGAACCTCGCCTCCCGCGTCCTCAATTGCCAGGCTGAGATGGCACGCGGCGTTGCCGCATTCTATCGTATCGAGGATTTCCAATGCCTTCAGCATATGGGCTATAGCAACCGAGCGCCCGTCATCGGCAGGTTGCCCGGCATCGCGATTTTTCTGGCCGTGCGCGCTCACAATAGATTCTCCGACCCTTTCCTTGTAACCGGCCTATCATTCTCGCGCGGCAACACAATTGCTTTTTGCACGAGAATGGATCGAGATGCATAGAGCGCTGCCGGACAAGTGAAGCAATTCAGTGCTCTAGGCTGGAACAGGGTAAGGGACGAGCGAATATGAGAGTTGCGAATTCTGCCGGTTTGGGCCTGATTCTGGCGCAAACAGTGGGCCATGCGCATGCGCAGCAACTTCCAGCCGACATCATTGTCACCGGTGAGAAGGTTGACCGGTCGCTGCAGGAAACGACCGCCAGCGTCGCGGCGGTCGATGCCGCGCAGATCGAGCAGCGCGGGCTGTATGACCTGGCCGACGCCGTATCGCGCACCGCCAACATGTCGCAGGTCTACGGCCCGGCCGGCTTCAGCATTCGCGGCATCGCCAATATCGGCGTTTCCGGTGCGGGCGAAGCCGCGACCGCCACCGTCTATCTGGATGAAGCACCGCTTGCATCGACCTATCTGCAAGCCGCGCCCACACGCCTGTGGGATGTTTCGCAGGTCGAGATTTGGCGTGGCCCGCAATCGACGTTGCGCGGTCTCAATTCGCTCGCAGGTGCAATCATCATCAAAACAGCCGACCCGGATATCAACACCTGGGACATGCGCGCGCGGGCCATCCTGACAGACGAGAATGCGCGCAGCTTGGCGGTGGCAGGCGGAGGGCCGGTCAAGACAGGTGAACTGGGCTTCCGACTGGCTGCCGAGGTGCAAAGCCGCGACGGCTTCATCCGCAATATCACCAGGATGGATGGCGAGGACGAAGAAGAGAGCAGCATGCTGCGCGCGAAGCTTCTGTGGTCGCCGGACAGGATCGAGGATCTGACCCTGAAGCTTGGCTATACCCGCTTCCGGCGGGATGGAGGATTCTACCGCGTCTATGCGAGGACAGATGTTCAGGGCTTTCCCGACCGCCGGATCGCGACCGACGATACGCCGAACCGAACCGATCTGCATTTCGACAGCATAAACCTGTCCGGTCGATATGCGCTGTCGCAACAGTTAACCCTGCTCAACGAAACCACATGGAGCCGCGCCCGCGAACGCAGCAGTTTCGATATCGACTATGGCCCAATGCCAACAAACTTCGGCGCGCAGCAGCGCACCTATACGACGTTCACGCAAGAGCTCCGCCTGCAAATTGATGGGGAGCGCCTCAGCGGCGTTGCCGGGTTCTATTATTATAATCGCGATCTGGCTTCAGCGACGCAGAGCCTCACGGATGTCGCCACCCCGACAGCAACGATCGCCGGCTTGCTTCAAAGCCAGGGTTTCAGCAGTGCGCAAGCCGAAGGAATCGCGTCGGCTTATGCTGGCGCGCTGCCCTTCATCACCGTCGATTTCGACGGCAGCTTTCCAACCCATGTCAAAAGCCGGGCTGTTTTCGCCGATGCCCGATATAGCCTGACCGATCGTCTGAAGCTATTGGGAGGCTTCCGTCTCGATCGGGAAACAACCCGGTCGCGCGTCGTACAGCAATCGCTGTTCGCCGGGACATATCCCAATCCGGCTTCATTCGGACCGTTCGCGCCTGTCATCGCCCAAATCAACGTGGCCGTCGGTTCGTTCGTCAATCAGGCCAGCGCCGCACTCCCGGCGGGCAAGCAGAGCTTTTCGGCTTTTCTACCCAAGGCCGGCCTGTTGATGGACTGGAACGACGACCTCGCGACCTCCTTCGTCGTTCAGCGGGGCTATCGCTCTGGCGGACTATCAACCAATATCGCGCGTGCGCAGGGCTTCGCCTATGATCCCGAATATACATGGAATTATCAGCTGTCGTTGCGCGCACTTGCGCTGGACGGGCGGCTGCGGATCGACGCCAACGCCTTTTACACCGACTGGGAAGACCAGCAGGTATCGGTCAATTTCGGGCTTAACGCATTCGATATCCACACCGTCAACGCCGGTCGCTCTCATCTCTACGGCTTTGAAGTGGAAGCTTCGCATCAGCTCACGCGAGAATGGTCGCTCTATGGCGCACTGGGCCACACGATCACGAAATTCGATAGCTTCAGCCTCAGCCAGCCCGGCGTGACGACCAACCTTGCCGGCACCGAATTCGCCTATGCGCCGCACTGGACGGTCAGCGGGGGAATGGATGTGCGCATGGACAATGGCGTGCGAATGGCCTTGAACGCGCGTTACGCCAGCCGCGCCTTCGCTTCCGTAGGCCCGGGTCAGATTCTCAACCGCGTTGCGCCGCATGTCATCGTCAACGCGCGGCTCGGCTATCAGGCCGCACGCTGGGGCATTTTCGCAACGGCGAACAACTTGTTCGATAAGGTTTACGCCATTTACAAGTCACCGGCCGAAACCCGCGCTATCCTCAACGACCGGCGAAGCATGGGTATCGAATTTTCGATGCGACTTTGAACCTGGCGCTTTCCGTTCAAAAGACAGCGGCATTTTTCTGACGGCAGCGTATATACTGGCCCTCGCCCACCTGCCGCTTTGTGTGTAGGGGGCGTGCATGACCGAAGCGCTTCTCCGGCCGGGCATTTTGCGCCGCGCATTGAAAAACGCAGGACTGTTGTTCAGCGGCAAGGCGAGCGCCGGCCTGATGCAGCTCGCGACGTTCGCGATTGCGGCGCGTGCCTTGGGCGCGGAAGAATTCGGTATTTTTTCGGTCCTGGTGGCGCAGGTCATGTTGTTCGCAGGGCTCGCCAGTTTTGAATCGAGCCAAGCGGTGATCCGTTACGGCGTACCCCATCTGCAATCGGGCAATAGACAGGCGGCGCAGGCGCTGTTCAAAGCAGGATTTCTGCTCGATATCGGGGCCGCCCTGGTCGCCGGACTGGCAATGGTGGCGGCGGCGCCGTTATTTGCCCAGTGGCTCGGATGGAACGACGGGCTGACCGAGCTTGCCCGCGCCACCGCCCCGCTGACCTTTGCGAGCGCGGTCGGCACCAGCAAGGGCATGCTGCGCCTGTTCGACCGCTATGACATCTTGAGCTGGCATGCGATCGTCACGCCGTCGGCGCGGTTGATCCTTATCGCGGTTGCCGCGCTGTCCGGCGCCTCGCTGGGATGGTATCTCGCGTCATGGGTGGTGGCCGGGTGGCTGGGCACGTTCGCCGCCGCCGCGCTGGCGTGGCGAGAGGCGCACCGGAAGGACTTGCTGGGCGGCCTTACCCCATCGCTGCGCGGGCTGGGCAACGCCCACCCCGGCATGTGGCGTTTCGCCTTCTTCTCCAACCTCAATTCCTCGCTGGCGATGGTGCCGACCCACCTCGCGACGGTGATTGTCGCGGCGCAACTGGGGGACAGCGCCGCAGGAGCCTACCGCATCGCGCGCGAGGTCGCGGCAGGCATGCTCAAACCGCTCGACCTCATCAATCAAGCCATATTTCCCGACCTCGCCCGGCTGATCTTCGGGCGCGAATGGAAACGGCTGCGCAAGACCGCACTGCGCGGCGGCATCAACGGCACCGCCATTTTCGCAGGTGTGACGGTGGTGATCGCGCTGGCCGGCGAATTCTTCCTCGAACATATATTCGGCCATGATTTCGCGGTCGCCGCGCCGTTGCTGGTGGCGATCGGCGTTGCAACGACGTTGCGGGTCACGGTGTTTGCCGCCAATCCCGTCATCTACGCATTGGGGCGACCCGATATCGCCGTGGTCCTGTCACTCCTGACCGGCGGGCTGTTTGTAGCTGTCCTGTTCTGGCGCTTGCCGATCGATGGCCTTGCAGGCGCGGGCTGGGCATTCATCGCAATGGATGGCGCGGTCGCGTTGCTTTCGGGCGCGGTCGCCATTTTCATGGTTCAAAAGGCTTCAAGGCGACCACACGCACCGGCGTAGTTTGCATAGCATTATGCCGAAGCCGCGCTCCTTCGCACCGGCTCCTGACGCGTCGAAACCGAAGGCAGTGACGCGGACGCCGCGATATGGTCGGCAGTACGCAAGGCCAGCGCCGCAATCGTCAATGTCGGGTTGGCCCAGCCGCTGGTCGGGAATATCGACGACCCGGCGACATAAAGATTGTCCATGCCATGAACCCGCCCGTCATGCGCCGTCACACCGCGTTTCGGATCGTCCGACATCCGCGTCGTACCGATATGGTGGAAACCGCCAATCGGGTGTGAGGAGATGAGCGGATCGGTGAGCCACAGATGCTCATCCTCGTCAAGCCAGGCGGCGCGCTCAACCGTGCCCCTGCCCAGACGCGCGAGTTCTTTGCCAAGCGCATCCACCAGAACGGAAACGCTGCGCTTATCGATCTCCGACAGGTGCCAGTCGAGCGTCGCCCGGCGCATGCCCAACGCGTCCCGCTCCTGCCCCAGAAGGATGCGGCTGTCCGGGTTGGGCGCCTGCTCTGCCCGCACAAGCAGGCTGATGTCCACATTGCCCAGCTTGTGCAACAACCAGGGCCGCAGCGGGTCGATATGCCGTTGCGCCCAGTTGGCCGCCAATTTGGTGCCCATCCACAAGGCGCGCCCGGCGCGGGTGGGCGCGACCTCATGCTTCATGCCGCCATATACGCGCATCCCCCAGAACTGCCGGGCATCGGCGGGCTGGCGCGCAACGATCGTCAGCGAGGTATTGAGAATGCCGGCCTGCTCTTGAAGCGCAGGCGCGGGCGTCAGCAACGCAGCGAGGTCACGCCCGGCAACCCGGTGCCTGCGCCCGAACAGGCGCAGCAGCGTCCACGGGTTGGTATTGACAATGCGTCCGCCGCGCGCGTGCGGATGCTCCATGAAATAGCGCCCCACCTGATCATGCTGATTGCCCAGTCCCGCCGGTATGACGGTATTGGATGCCAGCAACAGCCGTGCATTTTCAATGCCGCCACAGGCAAGAATCGCCACGCGCGGACGAATGGTGAGCGTTTTGCCGCCAGTAGAGCGGACGGTGAGCGCTGTCACCTGCCTGCCCGACGCATCGGTATCGATGGCCGTCACGGTCGCATGCGTAACAATCGTGCAGCGCGGATGATCGCGCAGGTCAGCACACTTGTCGAACGTAAAACGATTGAACTGCCCGTCGAACGCCCAGAAGCGCGGTTGCAGCAGCGCGTTGTCAAAATCGGGAATCTTCAGGCCGGCATTGGCAAAATCGTCCGCACTCGGCGCATCCCCGGGAAGCCCGAACAAGGGGCGCGCTTCCCGGTAATAGGCCTGCATCTCCTCGAAAGAGATCGGCCAGCCGGAGCCCGGCACCCAGTCGCGCTGCTCGAAATCGATCGGGTCGAATTCCGCGCAGCGCCCACCCCAGATGGCGGTTGTCCCGCCAAAGAAGCGCAGGCGAGACTGATCCAGCGGGTAATAGGGGTAGCCCGTTGACTCGCCCTCATTCAGCGCAGCCGTCTCGGCTTCATAATCGGTCCCGCCGCTTTCCAGCAGCGTAACGTCATGGCCCAGATCCAACAGGCGGCGTGTCAGGGCAATGCCTGCGGCACCCGCACCTATGACTGCGATATCGACTGCGCGCTCGACCGAACCGTCAGCATCATTGAGGTCTAAACGCATCGAATTCCCTGATAAGTTTTCTGTCTTTCTACGCGATTTTCCTCGCGCTGCCCCTTGCCGCGAAGAGACTACAGAAATATTCCGTGCACCGCCATAGAGTGCTGACAAAGAATTTGATCGACCCGTCCGTTCCGGTGCTAATAACCGGTCGCTAGAGTGTGATGACAAAAAGTGGGAACCGGTTTTTGTCGAAAAATCACACGAAAACAAAGAATCTAGAGCGGGCTTTGATTCAATCAAAAGTCATCCCGCTCTAAGCTCCAAAGGCAGCACAATGGCCGATAGTCAAGCGGCCTTCACCGCGCGCACGCAAACCAGAAGCTCATAATTGGGATCGTTATAATCGATCTGATCGGGCTTTATCTCACCCGCGCCGAGCCCGTGGAGATTGGCGACGCAGGACATCACATTGCCATAGGTTTCGACCGACACATTGTCCTTGCCGAACACCGGATGGAACAGGCGCTTTTTCGACTGCGACGTGAAATGCCAATATTCGCCCCAGTCATCGACGCCCTCGCGCCGCGCGACGCGCGACATGCCATGGGAGGTGACAAGCACGACGCCGCCCGGCTTCAATATCCGGTGCAACTCCGACACTGCCTGTTCGATCTCATAGATCATCTGCAATGTCTGCGTGATGATGATGCAGTCGAACGTGCCGGTTTCGATATTGTGCGCGTTGGTCAGGTCAGCGACGATGGTCGCCTGCGGGTTCCCTTCGACATAGTTCAGCACATCGGGCTGCGTCACCCGGTCGCCGCCAAACTTGATCGTATAGGCCGGGTCGCCCATTTCCAGCGTGCGCCCCTTCACATCGGCAGCATATTTGCCCAGAAACTGCTCGATATAATAGCGCTCAATCGTCAGCAGGTCGCGGTCCTTGCCGAAAATGGGGCTGATCGGGCTCAATCGGTCCAGGCTGCCGAAATCGACGCTGCCCACCGGCACGGACTGAAGGCCGAAACGGCGCTGCTGCGCCCGCAGCCATTCGCGGGTTTCCCCCGGAAGCGCCGCTGTCGCCACTGCGCGGATACCGTCTCTCAATTTGGCAATGATCGGCACGTCAAACCCCTCTTGTCCTCGCTTGTTAAATCGCCAGCAACCAGCATAGTCCGACAAGCGCTCCATGCAGAATGCTGACCTTGTCCTTCAGCGCAAATATCACCGGATCGTCGTGCAGCTCGCCACGATGCGCCTTTATCCAGATCCGCATCAGCCATGATGTCAGGATAAGGGGAACCAGGAACAGGCTCTCAACATTCGTGTAAAGATCTCTCTGTTCTGCATCGAAATGCAAATAGAGAAGCATCATCACCGCGGAAATCATCGATGTCGCCGTGCCCAGCGCCACGGTCAAAGGAGTGTCGGAGGTGCGATAGCCGCGCCCGGTAATTTCGCGACCGTCCGCGGCGGCACGCACCAGCTCGGCGTGTCGCTTGGCCAGGGCCAGCGATGAAAACAGGATCAGCGCGAATGAGGTCAACCAGAGCGACGACGGCGAATGAGTGAGCGCAATGCCGCCATAAATCCGGATGGTGAACAGGGCGCCGATAGCCAATATATCGAGCAGCGCTACCGCCTTCAGAACGAAGGAGTAAGTCAGGGTCAACGCAAGATAGGTGAGCGTCACCAGCCCGAATGCCGGTTCAAGCAGGAACGCCGAGCCCATCCCCCCCACAAGCATTACAACAGCCAGCGGAACGCCCAGCGTCAACGGCAGCCTGCCCGACGCCAACGCACGATGGCGCTTCCCGAAATGCGCCCGGTCGGCGGACAGATCATGCAGGTCGTTGATGAGGTAGGTCGCGGAGGCGATCACGCCGAATATCAGAAATCCGGCGAACACATGCAGCACCAGCGCCAGATTGTCGAAATTCTGCCCGAGGAAAACCGTCAGGAACAGAAGCGCATTCTTCGACCATTGATGAAGCCGCAGCGCCTTGACCCAATCGCGCAGCCGCATGCGAAGTGGCGCAAATCGATGCGCGGGAGTGAGGTTGCGCTTCTCCAACTGCCGTGTGACCTGATCGGAATCGCCGGCAACCAGTATTTCGCGAGACTTTTCCCAGACCGCGATATCGGCGGCACTGTCTCCAATATAATCGAACCCGCTTCCAAACCGTTCTGCCAGCGCCTGGGCCTTGTTCGCGCCTTTCAGATTATGGCTGCCATCGCTTGCCACGACGCCATCGAACAGCCCGAGATGCGTCGCAACCCCGTCGGCGATCGATTGATCGGCGGCGGTGACAAGATACACTTGCCCGCCGGCGGCACGGCGTTGCCGGATGAATTCGACAATCTCCCGGTTGTAGGGAAGCGTCGCATAATCCAGCGTGACATGTTCGGCGACAAAGCGCTTGAACCCGGCGCGGCCCGAACGCAGGGCCGCAATCGCACGCAGGAACGTCAGCGGTTTACCCATTGCGAGCGCCGCCAGGGATTCGACGAGCGTGTCGGTGCGCACGAGCGTGTCATCGAGATCGACGATCAGCGGCGGAAGCGCGGCCACCTCTCTTGCCTTTGCGGAGCCTTGCGCGGTCATTGCGGCGGCCCCTCCTCAAGAGGGTGGTGGCGGCCGTGCGTGGTCAGAACCTTGCGTTCAGGATAGTGCTTCATGACCGCCGCATTGGCCGCCTTGCCACGATCCCTGACGAAAATCGGCCCGGTCAGTTCAGGGTTGTTCACGATAAACCCGCTACCGATTTCGCCCATGTCGTCGCTTGTGATAAAGATCAGGCTGTTGTCGAGATTACCCGTCGCCGCCCATGTCCGATAGACATCGTGGAACCCGCGGAACTGCCAGTATTTCGCCGCCACGCGCCATGACAGAAAGGAGACCATTGCCGTCGCCGTGAGCAGCACGAGCAACGCCACCGCCTTTTCCCGGCCGTCGGGCAGACCCAGTCGCTCTCGCAATATGATGGTGGTAGTCTGCAATCCTCGCGCCGACAGGAACAGGCACGGAAACAGGACCAGGAACCAATAGCGGGGGCCGATATAAAAACCGCCATTGAACCAGTAGAGCGCATAGGCCGCAATCGTCAGACCGGCGATGATCATCATATAGCTGTCGGCGCGCGATATCCTGCCCCAGATCAGGTGAACATAGAGCAGCAGCAGCGAACCCGCCGCCCAACCCAGCAATTCCACGTTGAGCGCCTTGAGATTGAACTGCGCGTTGATCACCGCTTCCAGCGGGCTGTGCCCCGGCCAGATGTCGACGCCGCCCCAATTATCCGGCGATCCGACGTCCGCACCGAAACCGAGCCGGTTGGCGCCAGGGTGCCAGTGCAGATCGAAATATTGATTGATGGGCGTCAGCAGCGCATCACCCGTCAGCGCATGAT
Organism: uncultured Sphingobium sp.; assembly: GCA_964351385.1. Lineage (GTDB taxonomy): Bacteria > Pseudomonadota > Alphaproteobacteria > Sphingomonadales > Sphingomonadaceae > Sphingobium. The sequence continues at coordinate 11,643 of CAYGOH010000043.1, forward strand.
TATAGGGGAAGATCAAAGCGCCCACGGCAAGGCAGCCAAGGCCGTAAATACTCACCGCAAACCAGCCGGACACCGCCCGCAGATCCACCCGGCTCAATGCCCAGAACCCGGTCAACACGCCAATGATCAGTCCTTCGACAGGACGGGTAAGGAACAACCAGCCCAGCAGCCCGCCTGCGACAAACCAGGCAGGCAGCCGCTTGGCTCCCTCCGTCAGCATCAGTAGCCATGCAGTGACAATCAGAAGCAGCGAGAGCGTGTGGCTCATGTAGGAACCGCCCATCGCAAGATACCAGGGAGAAACCGCCAGCAATAATATCGTCAGGGCCGCTATCCTTGGCGATTCCCATCGAGAGAGGAAAGCATAGCCCACCAAAATAGTGATGGCCGCGATGAGCGGATTGATGATGAAGGGCGCGCCAATCGCAATACCAAGGGCCAAAAGGGCAGGCCAGCCAGGTGGAAAAATGGAATACCATTTGCCACCCAATATACTGATCCAGTCATAGGCCAGCGCACCGGCAAGCGCACCTTCGGGCGCCGGGGCGAAGATATCGCCTTGCGCCAACATCCGTGCCTGAAACAGATAAGCGACCTCATCGGGAACGCGCGGCATCCGGTCGAACGCGAGCAGCGACATCGCCACGGTAACGACAAATACCCAGCATGCCACAAACCATGGGAAATCCTTGCCTGGCTCATGCAGCACCTGGTTCACCCGCGCCGCCGTGGTGGCGTGCGATTTCTCGGGAACGAGCATGACAAATGCCAGCAGGTTCGCGCCATTCAGCGTCAAGAAGGCTGCGTTGGCCATGACCTGTTTGGCAAAGACGATATATTCGTGACGCGCAATGAACCCCATCGGCGCGGCGGAAGACCCCAGCAAGAGCAGGAACAGCAGAATGATCCGACCCCGCCCCAGCGCTGCCACCCCTGCCCACAGGCTTGAATCCCGCGCATGGGGCAGCAATATTGCCGCTACGATCAAGGCTTGTACAACAATGACCGCGTAACAAAGCAAGGCGAAGGCCGAGTCCGGTCGCAACTGCAGCGACCCGAACCATAGGGGGTCGGTCAGGCCGAGCTGGGCCGAGGCCCCCGCCACAAAAGCGGTCGCGGCCACGTACATCCGCTGGCGCGACGCCAGAGCATATAGCAACAACGCGCCCGCTGCAGCCAGCATGGCGCCGAACCAGATGTGGACATCCCAGACCATCGCTTGCGCCCCGTATAGGGACCTAGCCTTTGGTCTTCATTGCCGCGCGCTGCTCTTCGATCACATCGTCAATGATCTGATCGAGCGGAGTGCGCGGACGATAGCCGATGAACTGTTCCAGTTTCGATACGCCCGGTACGCGCCGCTGCATATCCTCGAAACCAAAACCATAGACCTCGTTATAGGGTTTCTTGACGATCTCGGACGACGAGCCGGTCCGCTCCTTGATCCGTTCGGCAAGGCCGTAGATCGTGACTTCCTCGTCATTGCCGACGTTGAACACCTCGCCAATCGCGTTCGGCGCATTCAGCAGGCGCGTGAGCGATTCGACCGCGTCATAGACATGACCGAAGCAACGCGACTGGTCGCCGGTGCCATGCACTGTGATCGGATCGCCTTTCAGCGCCTGGCTGACGAAATTGGGGAGGACCATGCCATAATATCCGGTCTGACGCGGGCCGGTCGTGTTGAACAGGCGCACGATGATGACGCGCAGGCGTTTTTCGTAGGAGTAGGAAAGCGCGAGCGATTCATCGAGCATCTTTGCGACCGCATAGGACCAACGCAGGTTTGCCGTTGCGCCCAGCACAAGGTCGTCATCCTCGGAAAACGGAACCTTCTCGGTCTTGCCATAAACTTCGGAGGTGGAAGCGATGATCACCAGCTTGTTGCCATTGGCGGCCGCATGCAGGATGTTTTCGGTGCCGTTGACATTGGTATGGATGGACAGGCTCGGCTTTTCGAGGATCAGCTTCACGCCGACGGCAGCGGCAAGATGAACCACCGCATCGCATTGCTCGACCAGTTCCTGAACCAGTGCGTTGTCGCGCACCGACCCGATGACCATCTCGAAATTCTGACGGTCCTTGGCCTGCGCCAGATTGTCCATGCTGCCCGTCGACAAATTGTCGAGCACGACAACGCCGTGCCCCATGTCCAGCAACCGATCGGTCAGGTGCGATCCGATAAACCCGGCGCCCCCCGTTACGAGGATTTTCATGCTTTAGCCTCCCAAGTGCGATAATATGCGTTCATTGCCCTTCGCGCGCGCAACCGAGCGCACGACATCCAGATATTGCTCTATGACAACTTCTTCTTTCCAAGTGGTTTCGAAAGCCGTTCTCGCTTCCGTCGCGAGCGCTTCTCGACGCGCCTGATCCTCTCCCAGCGCCGTAATCGCCTCGCGAAGATCCTCTTCGCTCTCGAACATCATCCCGCCGCCACGCGCGATAATCTCCGGGAATGGCCCGATTTTCCGCGCAAGGACCGGAGTACCGCTGCGAAATGCCTCAATAAGGATGATTCCAAACGTCTCATAACATAGCGACGGGACGATCAAAGCCCGGGCGTGCTGATAATAGGCAGGAATCTGGTCCGGATTGAGCCGTCCGGTGAAGTGGACGCGCGACATCCCCTCTGCCTGTTTGCGCAGCGTTGACTCATATTCGCCCGAACCGACGATCAACAGGTCCGGCCCTTCCTCGCCTGAGAAGGCGGGGATGATGTCCTGCACACCCTTGATTTTCTCCAGCCGTCCCACAAACAGGAAATAGGGGCGGGCATGCGGCGGCGCTTCTCCGCTGATCGGCGGCATGTCGGGTAGAAAATAGGGCACGACCTGCATGTCGCGCGGGAAACCGAAAGCACGGTGCTTTTCCTGGCTGAACCGGCTTTT
>CAYGOH010000044.1:0-5281 GCA_964351385.1 uncultured Sphingobium sp.
CGCCTGGCTCATCAGGCGGGCCTGCAGGCCGACATGGCTGTCGCCCATCTCGCCCTCGATTTCCGCCCGCGGAACCAGCGCAGCGACGGAATCCACCACCAGAACATCGACCGCGTTGGACCGCACCAGCGTATCGACAATCTCAAGCGCCTGCTCGCCCGTGTCGGGCTGCGACACGATCAGCTCGTCAATATCGACGCCCAGCTTTTTGGCATATATCGGATCGAGCGCATGTTCCGCATCAACAAAGGCGACCGTCCCGCCGCCCTTTTGCGCCTCGGCAATGGCATGCAGCGCCAAGGTCGTCTTGCCCGAGCTTTCCGGTCCATAAATTTCCACGATGCGCCCGCGTGGCAAACCGCCAATGCCGAGCGCAATGTCCAGCCCCAGCGAACCGGTCGAGATTGCCTCGATCTCGATCTTCTCGCGGCTTCCCAATTTCATTGCGCTGCCCTTGCCGAACGCGCGGTCAATCTGCGCGAGTGCGGCGTCCAATGCCTTCTGCCTGTCCATAGTCCCCGTCTTCTTGTCGGAATCGATAAGTTTGAGCATTGCGGTCATGGGCCTGTCTCCTGCCGAGTGCAACATGCATCGGATTACAAAACCCATGTATCCTATTTGTTCTCATAGAACAAGAGGGGAACAAAATTTCAGTTCATTATGAACAAGTCTTCACGCCGGACCGACTTCGGCGGCCTCGATCAGATCGGAAATCGCGCCGATTGTGTAGGGCTTAGGCAACATCGGGCGCGCGGAATAGGGCTGCGGCACCGACGATATCGATCCGCCCGAACTCAGGATATAGGGAATGCCCGCCTGTTCCAGCAGCTCGGTTGCCGGCCACACTTCCTCACCATTCAGGTTGCAGTCGACGACTGCCAGATCGAAACCGCCCTCGCGCACCATTTGGCACGCCTCATCTACCGTTGAGGCAACGCCACGCACTTCATGCCCCAGCGTCTCGACGAATTCTTCGAGCATCATCGAAATCATCGCCTCGTCCTCGACGATCAGAATCGACCGGCGAACTGGCGATTTTGCATAATTCTCTTGCATGAAAGCGATTGCCCGAATGCCAGGTTTCATTTCCTCAAAACAGGCCGATGGCCGGACTTCCGCCCGATCTCCGGTAAAGGCAGAGGTCGGCTGGCTTCCCAACCTCATCGCAAAACGCTGGCTTAACCGGACGGAATTGGCAAGTGGGCGGCAATCACTTTGTCGTTCTCGCGCTACGGTTCAGCACACTTTCAGGCATTTTCTTCACTGACGCTCGCAAAAGCGTCCGCCACTGCCTCGCCAAGCTGAGCGACCGAGAAAGGCTTGGGCAGAAAGGAAATATTGGGAATGTCGATCGATTTTCGGAGCTGTTCTTCGGCATAACCAGACATGAAAAGCACCGGCAGGTCGGGCCGCGCCGACCGCGCCTCGCGCACCATTTTCGGGCCATCCATGTTCGGCATGACAACATCGGAAATCAGCAGATCGACCTTCTCGGTTTCTTCCAGAACCTCCAGCCCCTGCTCACCGTCGCAGGCCGTCAGAACGGTGTAACCCTGCCGTGTCAGCGCCCGTTCCGCGACGGCGCGGACCATGTCCTCATCCTCGACCAGAAGAATGGTGCCCGTACCCCAGCTGCTCTTGCGGGACGGAGGCGTCTTGATGGTTGCCGGTTCCTTCTCATCGGCGGTCGCCACATGCACGGGCAGATAGATGCTGAACGTCGTGCCATGCCCGGCCTCCGATTCCGCAAAAATATATCCGCCCGATTGTTTGACGATGCCATAGACGGTCGACAGCCCCAGGCCCGTGCCCTTGCCCACCTCCTTCGTTGTGAAAAAAGGCTCGAATATCTTGGACAGCAGGTCGGGCGGGATGCCTGTTCCGGTATCGGTGATACGGATGCCGGAATAATCCGCGGGCGGCAGCACCGTCGAGCGCATTTCGCGCACTTGGGCGGTGGAAACGCCAAAGGTCTGGATCGACAGCTTGCCCCCGTCCGGCATCGCATCGCGCGCATTCACCGCAAGGTTGACGATAACCTGCTCTATCTGGCCGGGGTCGGCGCGCACCGCGCCCAGATTGCGGCCATGCACAACCTCCAGCTTCACCTTCTCTCCGATCAGGCGGTTGAGCAGGTTCGATACGTCCGCCACGATATCGGGCAGCTGTATGACCTGCGGGCGGAGCGTCTGCTGGCGGGAGAAGGCGAGCAGCTGCCGCGTCAGGCTGGCGGCGCGGTTGGAGTTCGACTTTACCTGCTGAATATCGTCATAATCGCTGTCGCCGGGCGTATGACGCATCAGCATCAGGTCGCAATGGCCGATAATCGCGGTCAGGATGTTGTTGAAATCATGCGCGACGCCGCCAGCAAGCTGCCCCACCGCCTGCATCTTCGTCGCCTGCGCGACCTGCCGCTTGAGCCGCCCTTCCTCATTATCGTCCTTCAGCGCCAATATGACCGCCGCATCGCCCAGGCCCCGAACCCCGGCCAGGCTGAAGGCGACGGGCTCCTCCGGCCGGTTCTTCAGGCGTACCGCGATATCGCCGGTCATCTGCGGCCCGACGGCATAACGCCGCACGGCGGCTGCCAGCGCGGTCTGATCCTCCGCCACGACCATGTCGCCGGGATAAGCGGGCTTCTGGCCATCGGACACATTGGCTGCGCGCGCGAGGCCGTCATTGAGGAACAGCAGCCTGCCGTCGCGGTCGGTAATGGCGAGGCCGAAGGGCAGCAATGCCAGCAAGGCCTGAAAATAGGGTAGCGACGATCCCTCGGCCCCTGCCCCGCCCTGCTGGTCGATCAGGACGATCAAAGCGGGGCCGTCAGGCTGATCTTCGCGCAAGGCCACCCGAAACACGCCAATGGGCAGCATGCCAGGCGTTTCGCGCAGGAAGAAGATGCGCCCGGCATCGTCGCGGCGGAAATAGGCGGCGAAATCCCTGCCCATCACCTCCGAATCGGCCGCGCCCGTCGCCCGAAGGGCGAAAGCCTCATTGGCCATGCGTATCCGGCCCTCTGCGCCGATCAGCGCGACCATCAGACCCGCATCGCCGAACTGCCTGCCCACCTCGCTCGCGAAAAGCTTCGAAAATTCATCGATGGCGTTCGATTGTTTGACTGCATTGAACTGCCACACCAGATAGTCTTCGGCGGGGCCCGCACGCCTGATTTGCACTTCGCATTGCAGCGCGCCGCGTGTGATCAACGCGCTATGTGCATCCCCGTCGCGCCACGCCTTGCGACCGGCCTCGGCCAGTTCCGCCGCCCCTTCGCCATCGAGTTGCAACGAAGCAGGCGCGGGGTAGTCGGTAAACCATTCTCCGTAGAGGTCGCTGGCGCACAGCAATCGGCCTGCCCGATCCGTAACCGCCAACGCCAGACCTCCCATATCGGCGGCAGCCCGCGTCACCGACCAGTCCGGGATGGGCGCCTCCCTGACCGCGACGCCTTTCCCATCCGGGCGAAACAGGTACAGTAGAGCCGCCACACCGATGATGGCCGCTGCAAAACCGGCGGCCAGCGCCCAATCGCGCAGCAGCCAGAACAGTATCCCGGCGCTGAGCAGCGATGCGACGAACAACGCGGGCACAGCGAACCGGTTCTCTTTTTCGGCAGTCAGGGAAACGATATCCTGCTTGTAGCTGCTACCCGATGCGCTCACCATGCGCGACCTCTTCCCCTCTGCTCATTGACCGGCCACCGCCGCCCGACGAGCGAGCGGCACAAGCACCTTAGCAAAGCAGACGAGGCGATGAAGCGGAAAGTTGCCGCAAAGGGTCAGCTTGTCGGAATATCGCCGACCAGAGCCTGCGCGCGCCGCGCCTTCCACTTGCGGAAAAGATGCGCGCGCCACAACCAGCTGGCCAGCAAATATCCGATTGCCGCAATGACGACCGAAATAACCGCCAGACCGAAGACGAGCGCGGGCGCGGCTTCGGATACGATCCAGTTGGTCCATTCGCGGATGCTGGCATGTTCGTCGATCAGCGCCATGAAGCGCGTTACATCCGCGGTGCGCCCCAGCATGAAATTGCCGACATAGACCGATGCCCACAAAATAAGCGGCGTCGTTGCCGGGTTGCTGAAAAACGTCATTGCCGCCGCCAGCGGGATATTGGCGCGTACAGGCAAAGCCAGAAACGCCGCGCCGACAACCTGAAGCCCCGGTATCATCAGGAAGATGCCGACCAGCAACCCCAGAGCCACGCCACGCGGCACCGAGCGCCGCGTAAAGCGCCACAGTTCGGGCGCGAGCACGCGATGCGCGATCGGCGCCAATATGCGGCTGTTTTCGAACACCTCCCGGCGCGGCGCATGGGCATGCCACCACCGGCTGATGCGATTATCCATCAGCCATGCTCCTTGAGCAGGCGGCCCTGCTCGCGCTTCCATTCGCGCTCCTTGGTCGTCGCGCGCTTGTCCTGCGCATTCTTGCCGCGCGCAAGCGCCAGCTCGACCTTCGCCCGCCCCTGTCCGTTGAAATAAACCGACAGTGGCACCAGCGTCATGCCCTTGCGCGCCACCGCGCCATGCAGCTTGGCGATCTCGCGATCATGCAACAGCAGCTTGCGCGGACGCTTTGGTTCATGGTTGAACCTGTTGCCATGGCTGAATTCGGGAATGTTGCTGTTGATCAGCCACACCTGCTCATCCTTGACCTCGGCATAGCTTTCCGCAATCGATCCGTCGCCGAAACGCAGGGATTTCACCTCTGTGCCCTGCAACACGATACCAGCCTCGAACACCTCGTCGATCGCATAGTCAAACCGCGCGCGCCGGTTTTCGGCGACGGTCTTCACTTTCTTGAACGCTTCTGGACGGGGACGGGCCATGAATACCTTATATCTCGATCAGACCGATATGGGTGGGCGATGCCTCTTATACCAGTCCTGCAATCTCCAGCGCCCGGTCCACCGCAGCCCTGCTCGATGCGCTCGGCCAAGTAACAGGCAGGCGGACATCGACAGGAATCTCCGGACGAACGCGGGACAGCGCATATTTGACCGGGCCTGGTGAAGAATCGCTGAACAATGCATCATGCAGCGGATATAATTTGTTCTGCAGAGCAAGCGCTTCCTTCCAGTCCCCTTCGGCGATCACCTGCTGGAAACGCGCGCACAGCGCGGGCGCGACATTGGCGGTAACGGATATGCAGCCGATCCCGCCCATAGCGTTGAAACCGAGCGCGGTTTCATCATTGCCCGAAAGTTGGATAAAATTCGCGCCGCAGGCCAGCCGCTGCGCCGTGACACGACCCAGATTGCCGGTCGCAATCTGGGT
>CAYGOH010000044.1:5300-6807 GCA_964351385.1 uncultured Sphingobium sp.
GACAATCGTTCTGAAGTCTGTCGCCAGGCGATGCATCACCGGAACGCCGATATCGGTGATCGTGCGGCTGGGGACGTTATAGAGGATGATGGGCAGGTCGCACCGTTGCGCCAGATAGGCGAAGTGCTGATAGACGCCTTCCTGACTGGGCTTGTTATAATAGGGCGCCACCACGAGCGCCGCATCGGCACCGGCAGCCTGCGCCGCAAACATATGCTCCAGCGCGATCCGCGTATCGTTGGATCCGCAACCCGCGATCACCGGGACCCGCCCGGCGGCCTGTTCGACACATAGCGCGACGACGCGATTATGCTCATCGACCGTCATCGTGGCGCTTTCACCGGTCGTTCCACAAGGGACCAACGCACTACTGCCTTGCTCGATTTGCCAGTCAACAAAGGCGCGGAAGGCTTCCTCGTCCAACGCTCCGTCGCGAAAGGGCGTCAACAAAGCCGGAATCGATCCGGAAAACATGCAAAAAACTCCTTCAAACCTACCGTTCATCAAGGCATAATCATGTTCATGCCATAATATCGGACATAAGCTCCGACAAGGAACCAGACCAGATCATGCCAAACACAGTTCGCCAACGCATCCGATATCGTCATCTGCCCGTTTTGGGCGGCGTGCTCGTTGCGTCGGTTGCAGTTGCGCAGATAGGCGACGTGCGCAAGGAAATTGTGCAGCCCATCCCCCCCGGCGCGTCCACGGCGATGCCACAGGGCTCGCCCGACTGGAGCATCACGCGGAAAAACGTTCTGCAATCGGCCGACACCCCCATCATATCGGTGGTCGATGAATGGAAACGCCTGCAGCAAAGCGATGGCATGGGATTCGCGGCCTATTCCAGCTTCATCATGGCGCACCCCGGCTGGCCCGGCGAAGACCGTATGCGCCGGCTGGCGGAAAACGCGATCGACCCGCAAAGCTACAGCCCGTCAGCGGTCGTCGCTTTTTTCCAGCAATACCCGCCCCGCACCGCGACAGCCGGGGCCCGCTACGCCCTCGCTCTTTCCGCCCTTGGCCGCGTGAATGAAGCACGCGCCATAGCGCGCGCTGCCTGGCGGGCGGGACCGATGGCGGCATCTGATGAAAGCTGGATACTCACGAATTTTGCGTCCTCGCTGACGCCCGATGATCATCATGCTCACGCCGACGCGGCCTTGTGGAAACGCAGCCCAACGTCAGCCGAGCGGGCCATACCCTTCCTTTCCGCCGACACCAGACCCGTGATTGCGGCGCGCATCGCCATGCAGCGGCGCGCGCCCGACGCAACCGCACTCATTCAGTCGGCAAAACCCTTCGCAAGGGGGAATGCAGGCTTCATCGCGGATCAGGCGATGTGGCTGCGCGACACCGGAAACAGCCTGCTGGCGCGTTCGCTCCTTGCAGAGCGAGAGCCGCTGACGGTCCGGCCTGCCGACGCCGAAAAATGGTATGAGGTCCTGCTGGTCAATGCCCGCGCTGCGGCGACCGACGGGCAGTGGACAACGGCCTATAATATCGC
>CAYGOH010000044.1:6817-12382 GCA_964351385.1 uncultured Sphingobium sp.
GGATGACGCCTATGCGCCCGGCGTCGACGTCCGCGACCAATCGCTCGGTGAGCGGGACGATTATACCAGCCTCGCCTGGCTTGCCGGGACCACCGCCTATTATGAGCTGCGCAGACCGCGCGACGCGATGATCATGTTCGACAAATATGGCAGCGCCGCGCGCTCTCCGCAAACCATGTCGAAGGGGTGGTACTGGGCAGGCCGCGCCGCGCAGGACGCGGGCGATGGCACGGAAGCCAAGCGCAAGCTATCCCGATCAATTTTATGGCCAGCTCGCCCGGGAGCGGCTGGGCCAGCCTGTGACGGCACCGGTTTCATTCGCCGACAGGGTCGTCGTCACGGACAATGATCGCAAGGCGTTCGAAGCTAGTTCGCTCGTCCGCGCCGCCAAGGCGCTGGGCGTGGCAGGCCGCCGGACGGACCAGAGCATATTCCTGCGCGCCATCGCGGCGAATGTTTCCAGCGATGTCGATCGCGCGCTCGCAAACCAACTCGCTGCGGCTGTCCGCAGACCTGATCTTGGCGTCATGGTCGGGCGCAGGGCGCGTGCCGACGGAAGCTCGGGCTACAGCCTTGCGAGCTTTCCCAACCTAACCGTGCCATCGGGGCATCAGGACAACTGGACCATGATCCATGCGATCACGCGGCAGGAAAGCCAGTTCGACAAGGCGGCCGTCAGCCATGCAGACGCGCGCGGCCTGATGCAGCTGATGCCAGGTACGGCACGGGAAACGGCAGGCAAGATCGGCTTGTCCTATACACTGGGCGGCCTGACAACGGACACCAGCTATAATATCCAGCTCGGCAGCAGCTATTTTCAGCGGATGCTGCGTTATTATGGCGGCAGCTATCCGTTGGCCGTCGCGGCCTATAATGCGGGGCCCGGCAATGTGAACAAGTGGTTGCGCGCCAATGGCGACCCGCGGCTTGCCGGGGGGGACATATTGCGCTGGATCGAACAGATACCGATCTACGAAACCAAGAATTATGTCCACCGCGTGCTCGAAAAGGCGGTCGTGTACGATGCGATGCGCGCGCAGGAAAACGGCCAGACCATGCCCCCGCGCGCCTTATCGCGCTATCTGGGCAAGAACGGCGCGGGCTGATCGGCACACCCCCATGAACGTCAGGGTCAACTATATCACGCCGCAGGGCTTTGCCACGCTGCGCTCCGAATATGATCGGTTGTTGGGCGATGAGCGGCCGAAGATTGTCGAAATCGTCAGCTGGGCCGCCGGCAATGGCGACCGCAGCGAGAATGGCGATTATCTCTATGGCCGCAAGCGGATGCGGGAAATCGACCGGGAACTCAAACGGCTGTCGAACCGGATGAAGGACGCCAAAATCGTCGATCCCGCGCATCAGCCCGATAAAAGCCGGGTGTTCTTCGGCGCGACCGTGACGATCATTGATGAGGATGATGAGGAGCGCGTCGTGACGATCGTCGGGAATGACGAAACCGATGCATCGCAAGGGCGGATCGGTTGGGATGCGCCGCTTTCACGCGCGCTGCGCGGTGCCGGCATCGGCGACTTGCGGACCGTGCGCCTGCCTGCGGGCGAAAAGGAATATGAGATAAAAGAAATCAGCTACCCTGCCGCAACAGGATAGCTGATTTCAAAACTTGGCTGTCAGATCAGAAAGCGTAGCTGACTTTCGGTTGCTTCTTGCGGTTGCGCATCGCGAAACCGACCGCGCCGAAGCCCATGATCATCATCGCCCAGGTTGCCGGCTCGGGAACAGCGCTGACGGTCAGCTGGTTCAGCTTGAAGCCGTCATAGTTCGCGTCAGATCCACCCGCCTTGACGATCCAGAGGTTGCCGCTGAGACCGCCGGGGTTGATCGCGCGAGGCGCACCGGAGTTGGTCGATACGTTCGACTGGAACGTGTTGGAGAACAGCGAAGCGACGCTGGCATCCGAAGCGCCGTTGCCGAACTGGCTGCTGCCCCATGCACCCAGCGCATTGCCGACCGAGAAGGTCGCATCGCTGTCCTTGGGGGTGCCGACATTCAGGCCAAACGCATTGAATACACCGCTGGTCAGCGAGACATTGTGCGTGAACTGCAACAGGATGAAATCGACCGATCCAAAATTGTCGATCGAGTGATGATTATCCGTCGACGTGTCGGCCCCGTATCCCTGAGGAAACGCGCCAAGATAGCTTGAAGATACCACCCCGTTGTTGCTGTTCCAGGCAGTTGCCTTGACGCCGAGCCACGGGGTGCTTCCGGCAGTGGTAACGCGGGAATTGCCGACCGAGCCAACGGTGGCGGAGTTATCGCTGCCGAAAAAGTCGAAAACATAGGTGTTGGCGTTGGCCGAGCCGATGCTCGCCACGGCAAGAGCCGCTACCGATGCATATTGGGCGATTGCTTTCATGGGAGAGTCCCTTTCCTGTTGTTATTGACCCGGAAGAGCACCACCCACACAGGCAACCTCAACCACGTCCCTACTTCTTCCTGACCGCCAATGTTATAGCCCGCCCCAACCGGCCAACTAAGCAAGAAGAGGGTTAACGTCGCAGCCTCACCGCAATTTTGTCAATTTTTTTTATCTAATTTTTTCAGTTATCTGACAATCATCCCTAAGTTTATTACTAAGGTTAATGCCTGATTTGTTCCTCTTTGAAACATGACGCGGTGCACAACAGGGATAACAGGGAAAGTTAATTGCGCCGCTCATGATCCACAGGCGGGATTCGCTATTGCAACCGATTCGCACACCCACTGCCCGCGCGCCGGCGAGACCTGTTTCACCATCAAAAAAGGTTTCTACAAAAGCGGTGGACATTTTGGCATTTCGCGCCTATTGGCCTGCCCTGCATCACGGGCCTTAAAACCCATGGCGCACCGTCCGAGACAGTTGGTGAGGGAATTGGCCCTCTTAATTTCCAGCCTAGACGGGGACAAGTTTCACATCGGACGCGCATGCTATGCCGCTCCGGTTTCTGCCTCTCTCGCCCCACGGGGTATATGAGCGGGCAATCGATCCTTTTCCCTTCGGACACCGCAATTCCACGCCCCGGCGTGGCTCTTTGCGTTTTTCCCGGCGGATGGTCTGCCGGGATGTAACTGGAGAATGGCATGGATCGTACCCAGAAAGCTGAGTCGGTATCCGCGCTGAACGCTGTCTTCAACGAAGTCGGGGTTGTCGTTATTACGCGCAACCTTGGCCTGAGCGTTGCTCAGTCCACCGACCTTCGTCAGAAAATGCGTGACGCCGGCGCCGCTTACAAGGTTGCGAAGAACCGCCTTGCCAAGATCGCCCTGAAGGACACGGACTATGCGCCGCTCAGCGACCTGCTGACCGGCCCATGCGCCCTTGCCACTTCGGGAGATCCGGTCGCAGCCGCCAAGGTTGCGGTCGATTTCGCCAAGACCAACGACAAGCTTGAGATCGTTGGCGGGGCGATGGGCACTACGCTGCTCGATGCGGAAGGCGTCAAGGCGCTGGCATCGATGCCGTCACTGGATGAACTGCGCGCGAAGATTGTCGGCCTGGTACAGGCTCCGGCGACCAAGCTCGCAACCGTCACCCAGGCGCCGGCTGCGCAGCTCGCACGGGTCTTCAATGCTTATGCGTCCAAGGAAGCCGCATAAGCCGTACTTTTGTTTTCACTCTCATATAAGGGGCGCACGCCCCGCTCAGAAAGGTAGATAGGTTAAAATGGCTGATATAGAAGCTCTGGTCGACCAGCTGTCGGCTCTCACTGTTCTCGAAGCTGCTGAACTCAGCAAGGCTCTGGAAGAAAAATGGGGCGTTTCGGCTGCTGCTGCAGTTGCGGTTGCTGGTCCGGCTGCTGGTGGTGCCGGTGGCGACGCTCCGGCTGCTGAAGCCAAGGACGAGTTCGACGTGATCCTCACCGGCGACGGTGGCAAGAAGATCAACGTCATCAAGGAAGTTCGTGCGATCACCGGTCTCGGCCTGACCGAAGCCAAGGCGCTCGTCGAAGGCGCGCCGAAGGCCGTCAAGGAAGGCGTGAACAAGGCAGAAGCCGAAGAGATCAAGAAGAAGATCGAAGAAGCTGGCGGTACGGTTGAGCTGAAGTAAGCTCACCGCGACAACCGGAAAAAATAAGGGCGGTTCCCTCTGGGAGCCGCCCTTTTTGATTTGGGTCTATCGGGAGCCTATTTTCCGCGCTTGGCCGATTTGCCGTTGAGCCATGCGATGACTTCGGGCTTCAGACGGGCCCGCGTCACCACCCGCGCCTTGATCGCGGCAATGGCCCGGTCGGTAACCTTGCGCGATTCCGGCGTCAGATACTGGTCGGCATAGGCGCTCAGCTTGTCTGCCATCGCAAGCTCTGATGACCCGCCGCCCAACCGCGCCAAGGCCTGACTGCGCGCCGACACATCGATCAACGCCTCATATTTTTCGCGATTGGCAAGGACGAAGTCGACCGCCTGCATATCATGCACATAGCCCACATTGCTGACGATTGCGGCGCTCGTGGTTTTGCCAGGCTCATCCGTCAGCGCCAGCTGCAACGCCTGCGCCGTCAGTTCCTCGTCCTTCGCGCTGCCGAGCAGACCGAAGAGCTGCGATTTTTCGAGCGCGCTAGGTGCAGCATTGGCCATGGCGCGCAACGCATCCCAGGTTTCCTGATCAGCGTTTTTCGCAACTATGCCGAGCCACACGAATTTCAGCGGTCCATCGAGCGCTTCGGGATTGCTCTCCAGCGCGTCGAAACGCCTGCCCGCCTCGGCCACGACTGCGGGATCGCCCATCTCTCCCAATGCGCTTATCAAAGCCTGCCGGAGAAGCGGCACCTGTGGCCCCTCACCTGCCTGCGCATCATAGCCGATGCGCTGCAACACCGGCGACAATTTGCCCGAGGCATAGGCGAGCACACGCTCTTGCGTTGCGTCATCGCCCTCGAATATCGTGTGGATCGCGGTCAGATAGTCCGGCACCGCCGCCAGGATCACGTCGCTGGCATCCATCGGCACGGCGTCGACCAGATCGAGCGAGCGCGCCATCGGCTGATACCCGCCAAGACCAAGCTGCCAATTGTCGGCCAGCAAGCCGCTCTGGTCGATCGAAGGAAGCTTGGTGAAGTCCTTCGCCAGCGCGGCGACATTCTTGGCGGGATAAAGCGAGCGATAATAGCCGGCCTGCCCAACATTGATGACATAAGCACCGCAGCCCGGCAGCGCGATCGTGCCTTCCTTGCTGAGCACCATTGTCTCGACGTCGCCGCCCACAACCTGCGCCTTGATCGGCACATGCCAGGAAAGCGCCTCGCCGTCTTTCTTCGCATCGGCATCGCGGCTGAACTCGCCCTGTTTCAGGGCCAGCGTCGTCATCCCGTTCTTGCACTGAGAGGCCGCAACCTCAACCAGCGGGATGCCGGGCTGCGTCGTGAAGTCATGCGCAACGGTGACGAGCCCCTGCGCCCCGGCATTTTCAACTGCCGTCCACAGGTCGGACGTCACCGTGTTGCCGTAAGCGTGCTGCTTCATATAGGCGCGAATGCCCGTCTTCCACGCTTCCTCACCCGCAAAGCTTTCCAGCATCGTGATGACGGCTTCGCCCTTCTGGTAAGTGATCGCGTCGAACGCCTG
>CAYGOH010000044.1:12392-14407 GCA_964351385.1 uncultured Sphingobium sp.
GAAAGCTGCGAACACGGCGAGGCCGAAGGCGATGACCTCCTCGACGGTGTCGATAGCCTGCACGACCGGATGGGTGGTCTTGTAGGCGTCAAGGCCCATCGCCCGCTCCCGCCCGTCGACGCGCGTAAGTAGCGTTTCCCACTCCGGCTTCATAACATCGGTGACTTTCGTCGCCATCCAGCTCGCAAAGCCCTCGTTCAGCCAGAGATCGTCCCACCATGCCATGGTGACGAGATCGCCGAACCACTGGTGGGCCATCTCATGCGCGACAATCTCATACACGACACGCTTGCGCGCCTCGGACGTCGATTTGGGATCGACCAGCATCGCGCGTTCGAAGGTGAAGATCGCGCCCCAGTTTTCCATTGCGGAAAAGAACTGGCTCTGGCCGGGGCCGGCCACATTGTCGAGCTTGGGCAGCGGAAATGCCGTACCGAAATAATCGTTATAATAGGGCAGGATGTCGGCGGCTGCATCGAGCGCTAGCTGCGCCTTGTCGACATTGCCCTTGCCGGTGATCACGCCAATTTCGGTGCCTGCTGCCTGCGTCGTCTTGCGCTCCAGTTCGCCCATGCCCAGGAACAGCAAATAGGTCGACATCTTGGGCGAAGTGCCGAACGTCACCAGCGAGGTGCCGTCCTTCTGCGCCACGCTGGATGTGATCGGCATGTTGCCGACCGCCATCTGGCCCATGGGGACGACGACGGAAAGATCGAATGTCGCCTTATAGCTCGGTTCATCCCAGCTCGGCACGAAACGCCGTGCATCGGGCGCCTCGAATTGGGTGAACAGCGCGCGTTTATCGGCACCGTCATTATCCTTGTAATCCAGCGCGAACAGACCGTTCGCCTGCGTATTTATGATGCCGGAATAGGCAAAAGAGAGCTTGTATTTCCCGGGCTCCAGCGTCTTGGGGAACAAGACCGTCGCCGTCTGCTGTTCCGCATCCACGGCAACCGTCCCGGCCATGGCTTTCTTCTTGCCGTCCGGCGTGATAGAGGCCGAAGCGAAGGTCAGATCCGCTGCGTTCAGCGTGATCGCATCCGTGGCCTGCTTCAGCTCGATATCGATCGTCGCCTCTGCGCTGAACTTCAGGTTGGCGGCATCGGGCGTCGCCTTGATTGTATAGTGGCTCGGCACCGCGATACGGGGCAACTGCGTGGTTACGCCTGGCGCAGGCCCATCCCCCGTCTGAGCGAACGCGATCGGCGCGGACATCATGGACAAGGCCAGCGCCACAGGCGCGACCGCGCGCGAAAACCGCGCAAAATTCCTGGAACTCTTCATGGCATCAAACTCCCCGACAGCAGAGTGAAACGCAAATTATGCGTGGTGATTATCTGATTGCTACGGCCCGAGCGGACCGTCAACCAGTGCGATGAACCGTTTAACGCGACCCTCGGGTGAACGGTTCCTGAACGACAGACGAACGACTGTATGAAGGGGGAGCAACGAAATATCGTTTCGACCAACCGCAACGCGCGAGCATCAAAATGACAGCGCAATATGCCGGCAGGGCACCGTTGAGAAACCAAGGTAGCGATTGAAAAAATTGGCGCGCCCGGAACGATTCGAACGTCCGACCCTCAGATTCGTAGTCTGATGCTCTATCCAGCTGAGCTACGGGCGCATCGCCATTTCAGATGGGCCATGCCCATCGGGAGTGCCGCAAATAGTAGGGGTTGCAGACCAAGGCAACCCCTTTTTACGGAATTATTTCAGCCCTTGTTTTTCAAGGCGGCCTGCGCCGCCGCGAGCCGTGCGATTGGCACGCGATAAGGCGACGCGGAGACATAATCGAGGCCGGTCTGCTCGCAGAAGGCGATAGAGGCCGGGTCACCGCCATGCTCGCCGCAAATACCGAGCTTTATGCCCGCACGGGTCTTGCGACCGCGTTCGGCGGCAATCTCGATCAACTGGCCCACGCCCTCGACATCCAGGCTGACGAACGGATCGCGCGCGAAAATGCCCTTGTCGACATATTGCGTCAGGAACCGGCCAGCATCGTCGCGGCT
>CAYGOH010000045.1:0-14385 GCA_964351385.1 uncultured Sphingobium sp.
CGAAGCCATCGCCGCGGAATGGGACGCGCAGGAGGGCGTGGTCGACCCCAACGCCATGCCGCTGACCCGCACCGCCAATTCGGCCATCGACAAGGTCGCCCACCAAAAGGCAGAGGTCGCCGACATGCTGGCGCTTGCCGTCTGCCCGATGAGCTGGCCGGTCGGCATGGGCGGCATGTTTGAGGGGATCTACTACTTTTCGACCAATATGCTGCGCCAGCCATCTGGCCCGTCAAAGGAGTTCGAGGGCAAGCAGGGGCAGTTCACGGGGCTTGAAGACCCTGCCCTTGCAGATGCCATATCTGCGGACGGCCTTTCCCTGTTGCAGGAGGAAGGTGGCCTGGCGCAGGCAGGCTATGAACCCTTTAATCTCGAAGCCTACAGAGCGGGCGATCTGACGCCGGTATATTTCGGATCCGCGCTCAAGCTGTTCGGCATTACAGAGCTGCTCGACGCGTTGACGAGCTTCGCCCCGCCCCCGCGCGAACAGCCCGCCGAGCCCGCACCGATTTCCCCCGACCGCGCCGACGTCACCGGCTTCATCTTCAAGGTACAGGCCAATATGGACCCGCAGCACCGCGACCGCATCGCGTTCATGCGCTTGTGCTCGGGCAAGTTCAAACGCGGCATGAAGCTGACGCCCTCGGGTTCCGGCAAGCCTATGGCCGTGCATTCACCGATCCTGTTTTTCGCGCAGGATCGCGAACTCGCCGATGAAGCCTTCCCCGGCGACATCATCGGCATTCCCAATCACGGCACCTTGCGCGTGGGAGATACGCTCTCTGAAAAGGCCGATGTGCGCATCACTGGCTTGCCCAATTTCGCGCCGGAAATATTGCGGCGCGTGGCATTGAAAGACCCGACCAAGACCAAGCAGCTGCGCAAGGCGCTCGATGACCTGTCGGAGGAAGGCGTAATTCAGGTGTTTTATCCCGAAATCGGCAGCCAGTGGATTATCGGCGTCGTCGGTCAGCTCCAGCTGGAAGTTCTAATCTCGCGGCTAGAGGCAGAATATAAGGTAGAGGCGATGCTGGAGGCCTCTCCATTCGATACCGCCCGCTGGCTGACCGGCCCCGATGCTGCGCTGAAATCCTTCATCGAGTTCAATCGCCCCAATCTGGCGAAGGACCGGGACGGCAACCCCGTATTCATGGCGAAATCTGCCTGGGACGTCGGGTATCAGCAGGAGAAACACCCTGACATCGCGTTCAACGCAACCAAGGAACGGTAAGGGAAAAAGCTATGCCGCGTATTTGGAAGATCTATCTTTCGGGCGAAATTCACACGAATTGGCGCTCGGAAATAGCCGACGCGGCGAGCGCGCGCGAGCTGCCCGTTCAATTCTCGGCCCCTGTGACGGATCATCCGGCTTCCGACGATTGCGGTGTCGCCATTCTGGGTGGCGAGCCGAACAAGTTCTGGCATGATCGCAAGGGCGCTCTGGTCAACTCGATCCGCACCAGCACGTTGATCAACGATGCCGATATCGTCGTTGTCCGGTTTGGCGACAAATACAAGCAGTGGAACGCCGCGTTCGATGCGGGCTATGCCGCCGCATTGGGCAAGCCGCTGATCATCAACCATGACGAGAGCCTTATCCACCCATTGAAGGAAGTAGACGCGGCCGCAATGGCCGTCGCGGAAACGCCTGAACAGATCGTCGACATACTCGATTATGTGATAACCGGAAAACTTGCCGGATATTGAGCGGCGGAATTTTGAATCAGGTCAAAGCGAACCACGGCCAATCTGGCATCATCGCTGTCGTGGGATGGCCTTCTTCCGCTGGAGCAAGGCTGGAAGGCATGGCCTGGAGCTAGACATCCGGCGGGGATGACGCTTTTCGCCATTTGATGCTTGCAAGCGTATAGATTGCGATTGCGCACCAGATGACGTTGAGCGCCATCGGAGGAATAGCTCCGTGCCATGCCGCATTGATCACGAAACCCAGCGATCCGATCAGATTGAGCAGCTGAAACTGCACCGAACGCCCGCTCAGGCGTCCGCTAGAAACCAGCACATAGCCCAGCAGGAGCAGCCCACCGCCAAGCCAACCGGCGATTTCAACAAGAAGAGTAATCGTCATCCTGTCTTATTGACTGCAGGGATAGGCCTCGGTCAAGGCGGAGCGAATTGCCACTACCGGCGGCGTATCGCCCTGTTCGGCATGGCGGCGCAAATAACGTTGCACGGCTGTGACAACGCCCGACGCATAAGAGCTACCCGTAAAGCAGATCATGCGCATAGCCGAAAGCTGGTCGGCAACCCCCAATATATAGCCGGTGCAGGGCGACAGTGCGAAGCCGCCTTCAGCCGGTTGCCAATCATCGTCATCGCGCGCGCAGATGCGGTTGAGTTCGGCGGCGGTCAGGCTGCTGATCTGCGCATAATCCTGGGTCAAGGCTTGCGCTGTTTGCGGCATGCTGATTGCGCCAGCGACGAGTGCCGCGGGAGCCGAAGCTCGCAAAGTACGCACCAATAGCTTTGACATTTTCGACCTGTGCTGTGTGCATTTTTGCGACATGTGCCCCTTCCCTGTTTCAGAGGCCTCCCCGGAATTTCTCGTTTTTTTTGCTGCGGGCACCATGCCGCTCGTCAGGTCGTCGAGCAGCCAGCTTGCGATGAAACGCCCGGGAAATGCCAACAAGGCGAAGGGTGCATATGAAAAAGCGGCGCACCTCCCGCGAGGCACGCCGCTTCCTTCAAATATTGTCTAGCGGTTAGGCTGCGAGCTTGCGCAGCACATATTGCAGGATGCCGCCATTGCGGAAATATTCCACTTCGTTGGCGGTATCGATGCGGCAGAGCGCGGTGAAGGTGAAGCTGCTGCCGTCCGGCCGCGTAACCTTCACTTCCACATCCTGACGCGGAGAAAGGTCCGCAACGCCGAGGATCGTAAAGCTGTCGTCACCGGTCAGGCCAAGCGACTGGCGCGTATCGCCATCCTTGAACTGAAGCGGCAACACGCCCATGCCGACGAGGTTGGAGCGGTGAATACGCTCAAAGCTCTCGACGATCACCGCGCGCACGCCCAGCAGGTTCGTGCCCTTGGCCGCCCAGTCGCGGCTGGAGCCGGTGCCATATTCCTTGCCCGCCACGACGACCAGCGGCGTGCCGTTCGCCTTGTGCTTCATCGCTACGTCATAGATCGGCAGCACCTCGCCATCATAGCGGCTCATGCCGCCCTCAACGCCCGGCACCATTTCGTTCTTGATGCGGATGTTGGCGAAGGTGCCGCGCATCATGACCTCATGATGGCCGCGACGCGCACCGTAGCTGTTGAAATCGGACTTGGCGACCTGATGCTCCATCAGCCACTGGCCAGCCGGGCTGTCCGCCTTGATGGAGCCAGCAGGCGAGATGTGGTCGGTGGTGATCGAATCGCCCAGGATGGCGAGCGGCTTGGCTTCGACGATGTTCGTCAGCGGCTCCGGCGTCATGGTCATGCCATCGAAATAGGGCGGGTTGGCGACATAGGTCGACCCGGCGCGCCACTGATAGGTTTCCGAACCGGTGACGTCGATCGCCTGCCAATGCTCATCGCCCTTGTAAACGTCGGCATAGCGCGCCTGGAACATCGCGCGGTCCATGCAGCCGGTCATGGTCGAATACACTTCGTCGTTGGTCGGCCAGATGTCCTTCAGGAACACGTCCTGACCATCCTTGCCGGTGCCGATCGGGGTGGTTGTGAAATCCTCGATCACCGTGCCCTTCAGTGCGTAAGCGACGACGAGCGGCGGCGAGGCGAGGAAGTTGGCGCGCACATCCGGAGATACGCGGCCTTCGAAGTTGCGGTTGCCCGAGATGACGGCAGCGGCGACGAGGCCATTATCGTTGATCGCCTTGCTGATCGGCTCGGCCAGCGGGCCGGAGTTACCGATGCAGGTGGTGCAGCCATAGCCGACAAGGTTGAAGCCGATATTGTCGAGGTGCGATTGCAGCCCGGCCTTGTTGAGATAGTCGGTCACAACCTGCGATCCGGGCGCGAGCGAGGTTTTCACCCAGGGCTTGGGCTTCAGGCCCAGCTCATCGGCCTTCTTCGCAACGAGGCCCGCCGCAACCAGCACGCCGGGGTTCGACGTGTTGGTGCAGCTCGTGATCGCGGCGATCATCACATCGCCGTCGCCAATGTCGAAATCCTTGCCGGCGACCGGTACGCGCGACTGCTCCTTTTTGTAGAGCTCGGCCATGTCCTTGTTGAACACGTCGTCGACCTCGGTGAGGTCCACGCGGTCCTGCGGGCGCTTTGGTCCTGCAAGCGAGGGGACAACCGTCGAAAGGTCGAGTTCCAGCGTCGAGGAGAAAACCGGCTCGGGGCCGTTGGGATCGAGCCAGAAGCCCTGCTCCTTCGCATAGGCTTCGACCAGCGCGATATTTTCTTCGGTGCGGCCGGTGAGGCGCAGATAATCGAGCGTTTTGTCGTCAATGCCGAAGAAACCGCAGGTCGCGCCATATTCCGGCGCCATGTTCGCGAGCGTCGCACGGTCAGCCAGCGTCAGTGCGGCGAGGCCCGGTCCATAATATTCGACAAAGCGACCCACCACGCCATGCTTGCGCAGCATGTTGGTGCAGGTCAGCACCAGGTCGGTCGCGGTCACGCCTTCGTTGAGCTTGCCCGTAACCTTGAAGCCGACCACTTCGGGGATCAGCATCGATACGGGCTGGCCGAGCATCGCGGCCTCCGCCTCGATCCCGCCGACGCCCCAGCCCAGCACGCCCAGACCGTTGATCATCGTGGTGTGGCTGTCCGTGCCGACGCAGGTGTCGGGATAGGCAACCGCCTCCCCACTCTCATCATTGCTCGTCCACACCGCCTGCGCGATATTTTCAAGGTTCACCTGGTGGCAGATGCCGGTGCCGGGAGGCACGGCGTAGAAATTGTTGAGCGATTTCGAGCCCCATTTCAGAAAGTCGTACCGCTCCATATTGCGGTGATATTCGATTTCGACATTCTGCTCGAACGCCTTGGGGTGACCGAATTCATCGACCATGACCGAGTGGTCGATCACGAGATTGACCGGCACCTGCGGGTTGATCTTGCTGGTGTCGCCGCCCAGCTTCGAAATGGCATCGCGCATCGCGGCCAGATCGACGACGCAGGGAACGCCGGTGAAGTCCTGCAGCAGCACGCGCGCGGGACGATACTGGATCTCGCGCGAGGGCGCGACCGGGTCTTTCTGCCAATCGACAATTGCCTGAACATCCTCGGTCGAAACGGTGAAACCGCCATCTTCGAAACGGAGCAGGTTTTCGAGCAGAACCTTCATCGAGAAAGGCAGGCGGGAAACATCCCCGAGCTTTTCCGCAGCCTTCTTGAGAGAGTAGATGGCATAGCTTTTGCCACCCACGCTCAAATTCTGGCGCGTACCCAAAGTGTCCTGTCCGATTGCTGTCATGATGCACGTCTCCGTCGCTTGAGCGCTTGGCCCGACCGGGCTGGGGGGAGAAATGGACAAGGCAAGGTTATGCAGGCGCCCCGTCCATCAATCCGGTGGTCTAAGCGGATGATGTCAATGCCGCAGCGCAATAGCGGATGCGGGCCAAGAGTCAACGCGCTCAATCCGCATCCGGGGATGGACTTTCGTCGAAGGCGTGATAGGCGCGTTTAATGAAATCTATAGGCATAATCGGCTTTGGCGAGTTCGGACGACTGGCGGCGCGGCATCTGTCCGGCCGCTTTTCCGTTGGAGCCTGCGACTCTCGGATGCCCGTTGCCGAGATCGAGGCGCACGGCGCGCGCGCGATGACGCAGAGCGAGGCGGCGGCATGCGACATCGTGATGATCGCCGTGCCGGTTCAGGCAATGGAACGGGTGATCGCCGAGATTGCGCCGGATGTCCGCGCGGGCGCGACGGTGGTGGATGTGGCGTCGGTGAAGCTGTTGCCCAGCCGCTGGCTATCCGAATATCTGCCCGAAAGCGTGCACATCGTGCCGACCCACCCGCTGTTCGGACCGCAGAGCGCGGAACGGGGCGGTATTGCGGGGCGGCAGCTGGTGATTTGTCCGGCAAGGGGCGAGCAGCACCTGAAAGTCGCGGCGCTGGGCGAAGAGCTGGGGCTGCGCATCCGCATCACGACCGCCGAAGAACATGACCGGGAAATGGCCTATGTTCAGGCACTTACACACCTTATTGGCCGCAGCTTGTCAACGATGGGTATTCCCGACGAACAATTGAAGACCCAGACCTATCAGCATCTGTTGGATCTGACCGGCCTGATCGGCAATGACAGTTTCGAATTGTTCACCGCGATCCAAACGATGAACCCCTTTGCCCAAGAGGTAGTCGAGGATTTTGTGCTTCACGCCCAAGGCCTGTTGCAGCAGGTGAATGGCGAGCGGCCAGCCTAGGCCGCTTTTTCAGCCATCTCCCGCAGCATGGTCACCACGTCGCGCATGTGATCCTGCGTCCCTATCGTGATACGCAGCGCATTGGGAAGCCCCTGCCCCGGCAGCCAGCGCGTGGCATAGCCGCGCTCCATCAACCCCTGAAAGGCGGCTTCGGCACTCAGGCGACCTTCGAACAGCACCAGGACGAAATTCGCCTTGCTCGGTACAACCGACAGCCCGAGATTGCCCATTGCCGATATTTCGGAAGAGAACCATTCGCGGCAGTCCCGGTTATGCGTCCGGCTGTGCTCCACCCATTGCGTATCGGCTATGGCACTGGCCGCCGCCGCTTGCCCCGCGGTCGTCACGTTGAAGGGCGCGCGTATCCGGTGCAGCGCGTCAATAACGTCCGCAGACGCATAGCCCCAGCCGATCCGCTCGGCGGCCAATCCATAAATCTTTGAAAAGGTTCGGGTGACGAGCACATTGGGCTGGCTTGCCGCCAGCTCCAGCCCGCCATCATCCTCCGATGGATCGAGATATTCGGCATAGGCCTGGTCCAGCACCAGCAACACATCGCGCGGCAGAGCGGCATGAAGCCGTGCGATTTCCTGACGGGTCGACATCGTGCCCGTGGGATTGTTCGGGTTGGCAACGAAGACGACCTTGGTACGCTCCGTCACGCAAGCGAGCAACGCATCGACATCGGTGCCGAAATCCCTGTCCGGCGCGACCACGGGAACCGCGCCCACGCGCCGCGCCGCAATTTCATAGACCGCAAAACCATAGCGGACGTGGATGATTTCATCGCCCGGCCCGGCATAGGCGCTGGCCGCGATGTGCAACAATTCGTCCGACCCGGTTCCATAGATAATCCGCGCAGGGTTCAGCGCATACCGATTCGCGATTGCCGTGCGCAACGCGTTAGCAGCAGGGTCCGGATAAGAGGCGAGATCGACGGTCGCTTCTGCAAACGCAGCGCGCGCTAATTCACTCGTTCCCAACGGATTTTCGTTCGCCGATAGCTTGATGACGGGCTTTCCGTCGGCATTGGACGCCTTGCCCGGAACATAGGGCGCAATGGCGGAAATCCAGCTTTTCGGGACAGGCCCCTGGGGTGCTCGCGTGTCGTTCATCGCGACGCTTTAGCCCCATCCCCGCAGGTCGCAAAGCCTTTCGCGCCAAGTCCCAGAACTCGTTGGAAAAATTTTCAGTTTAACGCCGAATTAAGCATGTCTCGAAACCGGCGGATCAAACTTCTTCCCTATTATGAGAAGCGTGGGATGAGCTGTGCGATGCGCCAAACATGCAGGAACTACGATGCTACACGAAAAAATGCCAGTCGCGGGATCCAGTAAAGAAGACGATTTGACGGAGGACCGCCGCCGCGGCTCCCAACGTTATGTCACCGTATTGAAAGTCGGTCGCGCCGTCGTTGACGGTCAGGATCAGCTTTGTCTGGTCCGCAACATGTCCCGTGAGGGTGCGCGCCTCGACATCTATCATGGCGTGACCAAGGATCAGCGAATCACCGTTGAGCTGCGCTCCGACAAGGTTGTGAGCGGCACCGTCCGTTGGGTCGGCGACCATGCCGCCGGTATCGAATTCGACGAACCCGTCGAAGTCGGCGATCTGCTTCAGCCCAAATCTCATCGCGGGGTGTTGCGTAAATTGCCGCGCGCCCCGCGCTTTCTTGCCAACGCCAATGTGACGCTTGAGCGTGAAACCGGCGTGACCAAGGGCAAGCTGATCAACATTTCGCTGCACGGTTTGTGCATGGAGAGCGAAGAACGCGTCAAAAGCGAGGAGCGGGTCATCATCCGCATCGATGGCTTGCCGGGCCGCAGTGCCGCCATACGCTGGAAAGCCGAGAACACCATCGGCCTGCATTTCGACATGCCGATGGGCTTTTCGGAGCTGGCGCGCTGGCTGGAGACACACCAACCCATCCTTTGATGTTCTCGGGCTGGCCGCGTGGGCCAGTCCCCGTTCCTGACCGTGCACAGCCTTTCGGGCCGGATGGCGCATATCCGGCCCAAATATTTATCGGCCCCGCAAATGCCAGCCAACACGGTTGCCACTTTTGCTTTTGCCGAAAATGCTCTAGCGCCAGCGGCCTATGAAAACAGACGCCACACCCGATCAGCGCCATGGGCTGGACCGTAAGGTCACGCTGCCCGGTCCGCTTGCGCTCGATGGCGGGGTGAACCTGTCTCCGGTGGATTTCGCTTATGAAACCTACGGCGCCCTCAACGCGGACAAATCCAACGCTATCCTGATCTGCCACGCGTTGACCGGCGACCAATATGTGGCGTCTGACCACCCGGTAACAGGAAAGCCCGGCTGGTGGACAAGAATGGTCGGCACAGGCAAGCCGGTCGATCCCGATCACCATTTCATCATCTGCATCAATGTGCTGGGCAGTTGCATGGGCTCATCGGGCCCGGCGAGCATCGAGCCCGCCACCGGCGAGAAATGGGGCATGCGCTTTCCCGTTATCACCATCGCCGACATGGTCCGCGCACAGGCCATGCTGCTCGACCATCTTGGCGTCGAAAGGCTGCATGCGGTCATCGGCGGATCGATGGGCGGAATGCAGGCGCTTACCTGGCCCAGCCTTTATCCAGACCGGGTCGAGGCAGCGATCATCGTCGCCTCGACCGCGCGGCACAGCGCACAGAATATCGCGTTCCACGAGGTTGGGCGGCAGGCGATCATGGCAGACCCGCGCTGGCGCGGCGGCGCATATTATGCCGATGGCGACGCGCCCTCTTCGGGCCTCGCCGTCGCGCGCATGGCGGCCCATATCACCTATCTGTCCGAAGCGGGACTGACGGAGAAGTTCGGGCGGCGTTTGCAGGCGCGCGACACGAAGACGTTCGGGTTCGACGCGGATTTCCAGATCGAGAGCTATTTGCGACATCAGGGGATCAGCTTTGTCGAGCGGTTCGACGCCAACAGCTATCTCTACATCACCCGCGCAATGGACTATTTCGATCTGGCCGAAGACCATGGTGGCATATTGGCCCACGCCTTCAAGGCATGCCGCAATACCCGTTTCTGCGTCATCAGCTTCGACACCGACTGGCTTTATCCGACAGTCGAGTCCCGCCATATCGTCCATGCCCTGAACGCCGCTGGCGCGCCGGTCAGCTTCGTCGAACTGTCGAGCCCGTTCGGCCACGACGCGTTCCTGCTCGACGCGCCGGAAATGAACCGGATCATCGACGGATTTTTGAAGGCAGGCAAACGATGAACACGGCGCTGCGCCCCGACTTGGCGATTATCGCCGATAATGTTGCGGACAATGCGCGCATCCTCGACGTGGGCTGCGGCGACGGCGCGTTGCTCTCCGCACTGGCGAACAAACCCGGCATGGACCTGCGCGGGCTGGAGCTTGACCCCAGCAATGTGGCGACCGCCGTGGCGCGCGGGCTATCCGTCGCGCAGGGGGATGCCGACACCGATCTGGGCTATTATCCCGACAAGAGTTTCGACTACGCGATCCTGTCGCAAACGCTGCAAACCACCCGCCGCCCCGACCGGGCGGTGGAGGAGCTGTTACGGATCGCCGGGCAGGCATTCGTCAGCTTTCCCAATTTCGCGCATTGGCGGGTACGCATATCGCTGACCCTTGGTGGCCGCATGCCGGTCACCCGCCTGTTGCCCGAACGCTGGTACGACACGCCCAATATCCATCACCTGACCATCGACGATTTCCGCGCGCTTGTGAAGGAGCGCGGCTGGACGATCGACGGGCAGTGGTTTCTGAACAAGGGTCGCGCGACGAGGCATGCGAACGCCAATCTGTTCGCCGAACATGCGGTTTTCCTGCTGCGCAGCTGATGGCAGGAGGAGCGGTCAAGCTCCGTCGATATCCCGCCCCATCAGATGCGCCCGGCGAGACGCTCCAGCGCGGCCGCATGGATGCCCGGCGCGGTGCATAATATGCCGATGTCGGTCGGATCGGGCTTGTTGAAGCGGAGCGACTGACCCAGGGCGTCCGTAACGCTCGCCCCCGCTTCCTGCGCAATCAGCGTCGCCGCCGCGATATCCCATTCCGCGCCCCTGCGCAGCCCGACCGCCATATCCGCCTCATCCGCCGCGACCATGGCGACGCGCAGCGCGATGCTGTTGGGCCGGTCCACCGCGATCAGGTCATGATCGACAGCCGACAGCCGATCAGCAGGCACCCGCGCCCCGGCAAGCTTCGTCCTGCGCGCCGCCGCCAGCACCTTGCCGTTGCGTCTTGCGCCCTGTCCCGCTTGCGCGATCCATAGCTCATTGCGTGCAGGAGCCGCCAATATGCCGATAACCGGTCGTCCCTGCTCAATCAGCGCGACCGATATCGTCCATCCGCGCCGTCCCGCCAGAAAATCGCGCGTCCCATCGATCGGGTCCACCACCCATAAACGCTCATTGGCCAGCCTTGCCGGATTGTCCGCTGTTTCTTCCGACAGCCACCCGGCATCGGGCGCAATCGCTCCCAGCGCCTCATGCAGCATGCGGTCGACCGCGATGTCGGCCTCACATACCGGTTGCCCCGGCTCCTTTTCCCAGCGGTCTACCTTTGTCGCGCCGCCTGCCCACAGATCGAGCGCATGGTCCGCCGCCTGGGCAACTGCGTTGATGAGTGGGCGCAGACCGTCGTCAGCCACCCGCGACCGTCATTCCGTCGATTCTGAGCGTGGGCACGTTTATCGCGTATCGGAAGGCAAGATCGTTGGCGGGCGTGAGCGCCGCGAACATGTCCTTCAAATTGCCCGCAATCGTGATTTCGGTGACGGCATGCGCCACCGCGCCATTCTCTATGAGAAAGCCCGACGCGCCGCGGCTGTAATCGCCGGTGACAGGGTTGACGCCCATGCCGATCAGCTCGGTGACGTAGATACCGCGCTCAATGCCCTGCAACAGGTCGCCCGGCGATGCCTCGCCCGCCTCGATATAGGCATTGGTCGCCGAAACACCCGGAGAACCGCTGGTGCCGCGGCTGGCATGCCCGGTGGGCCGTTCTCCCAATTGCAAGGCGGACGCGCTGTCCAGCATCCACCCTGTCAACACGCCCTTGTCGATGAACCTGGTCTGGTGCGTCGCCAGCCCTTCCCCGTCCATCGGGCGGGAGCGCAGGCCGCGTTTGCGCAGCGGATCGTCGACGATGCTGACGCTGGTGTCGAACAGCTGCTTGCCCATGTCATCGAGCAGAAAGCTGGACCGACGGGTGATCGCAGGACCGGCGATGGCACCGATCAGATGACCGATCAGGCTGCTGCCGACGCGCGGATCGAAGATGACCGGCATCGGCCCGCCCTTGATCTTGCAGGCGCCCAGCCGGGCCATCGCCCTGTGTCCGGCCCGGCGGCCGATATGCTCGGCATCCTCCAGTTCCTTGAGATGGCGCGTGGAGTGGCTCGCATAGTCGCGCTGCATCGACGCGCCCTCACCGGCCAGAACGCTGGCCCAGGTGCCGTGGACCGTGGTTGCATAGCCGCCGCAAAAGCCGTGGCTGGTTGCCAGTGCGATCTGGGTGCGGCCCTTGCTCGCGCCGCCACCCTCACTGTTGGTGATGCCGGGGACGGACCGCGCGGCGTCCTCCGCCGTCAGTGCGCGCTCCTTTAGGTCCGCCGGATGCGGTTCATCCTCGTCGCACAGGTCGAGCGCCGGAAGCTTGCCGCGCATGAGCTGATCTTCGGGAGCGAGCGTGGCATATTTGTCTTCCGGCGCCTCGCGCGCCATTGCAAGACAGCGGCTCACCAGCGCGGCGAGCGATTCCGGTTCAAGGTCGGAGGCGGAGACTGTCGCCGACTGACGTCCGACGAAAATCCGGAGACCGATGTCCTCGCCCTCGGACTGTTCGACATCCTCCATCTCTCCCAAACGGACCGAAACGCCGGTGGAGGCATTGCAGGCATAAATGGCATCGGCTGCGTCTGCGCCCGCCCGGCGAGCCTGTTCGACCAAAGACTGGGCGCGATCCTGAGCGTCGCGAAGTGAAAGCATGAACTAAACTATCCGATCTGGCATATGATGACTTCGGCGAACGGCAATAGCCTCCCCGCCTCTGCCGTGCAACGAACGAAACCGCGCGGGGATCCCCAAGCGAAGTGACATCAGGGCTGTTGATTGACCCAGTGCAGCAGCAAATGCCGGGCCACCGCCATGCGCGGCGGCGCGACGAACCGGGCGTCGGCATGTCCTGCGAACGCAGCCCGCACCTCTTGAGCGCTCACCCACATCGCGTCTTCGATCTCGGTCGTGTCGATCGTCAACCGGTCATCGTCGACCTGCGCCAGGCAGGCAATCATCAGCGATGACGGTAACGGCCATAGCTGATCCATGACATAGCGCACATCCCGCGCCCGCACGCCCGCTTCCTCGAACAGCTCCCGAATGACGGCGCCTTCAAAGGTTTCGCCCGGCTCGACAAATCCCGCCAGCGCAGAATAGCGCCCTGCCGGAAAGCGCGGCTGACGCCCGATCAGCACGCGCCCGTCATGTTCCGCCAACATGATGACGACCGGGTCGACGCGCGGGAAATGCTCCGCTTCGCATCCTCCGCACTTGCGCGCCCAGCCCGCCTTTGCAGGCAGGGTCGGCGAACCGCATACCGCACAAAAGCCGTGCCGGGCGTGCCAATCGACAAGGCTGCGCGCGCAACCATAAAGGCTCAGCTCTTCGGACGAGAGTTCCGTCGCGGCCTCCCACACGCGCGGCGCGAACTGCCCGCCATGTGGGATGTCGCGGCGCAACGCCACGAACAGCGGCCGCTCATCGGCCTGCTGACCGAGCAGAATATAGTCATCGACGCTGTCGGAACGCGGGATCGGCTCACGGACCAGTTGCCCCTCATCGACAGCCGGGTCGAGCCCGTCGAGCACCAGGCGGACAGCGCGGGAATCCTTGAAAAACCAATGCAACTTGGCGGGATCGACGCGGATATCGTCACGCCGGTCGAGAGAAATTGAGGAAAAGGCGGGGCGAGTATCTGCGTCAGTTTTTATCATCGCGGAGCCTTATGACGCTTTTCGCGACCTTGGCAAACAGAGTCGGGAGCCCGGCCTGCTCGATCCTGTCGATGGGCCACCATTGCCCGGGTCCGGCTGGGACCGCATCGGAAGGGGCGCGCAGCCGTTGCACGGTAAGCGTCAGGCGGAAATGGGTAAAGACATGGGCAACCGGCTGATTGAGCGTGATCCAGTCACCCGGCAACGGGGGCGCGCCATGCACATCATGCCCGACGCGGCTGTCCCAGTCGGTTCCCGGCAAGCCCGCCATGCCGCCGAGCATCCGCGTGTCGGCGCGCCGTTCGATCCAGACATGCCCATCCTCGCGTTCTATCCACCAGACGAGACCCTGACGATGCGGCTTTTCCTTCTTCGGTACCTTGCGCGGAAACTCTTCGGCCTTCCCGAGACTGTGGGCGACGCATTCGCCCCGCAAAGGGCACAGCAGGCATTGCGGCGCGCGGACCGTGCAGATGGTCGCGCCCAGATCCATCATCGCCTGCGCGAAATCCCCGGCGCGATTGTCGGGCGTGATGCTGTCGGTTCTTTCCCGGATTTCCGGCCGCGCGGCAGGCAGCGGGGTCTCAATCGCGAACAGGCGGCTCACCACCCGCTCCACATTCGCATCGACCACCACGGCACGCCCGCCGAACGCGATCGCGGCGATTGCCGCCGCCGTGTACGCCCCAACGCCCGGCAGCGCCAAAAGCCCCTGCTCCGTATCGGGAAAGCGCCCGCCATGCTCCGCCGTCACCTGCCGCGCGCAGGCGACCAGATTGCGCGCCCGCGCATAATAGCCGAGCCCCGCCCAGGCGGCCATTATGTCCGCATCCGCCGCCGCCGCGAGCGCCTCTACCTTCGGCCAGCGCGCGGTGAACTTCTCGAAATAGGGGACGACTGCCGCGACCGTCGTCTGTTGCAGCATGATTTCCGACAGCCACACGCGGTAGGGATCGGGGTGGTCGCTGCTTCCGGGCGGCGCGCGCCATGGCAATGCGCGCGCATGCCGGTCATAATGGTCCAGCAGCGCGCCGGCGACGCGGTTCGTCCGGTCGG
>CAYGOH010000046.1:0-14384 GCA_964351385.1 uncultured Sphingobium sp.
AGGCTCGCCTGATCCGACGGGATGTCGCCGAACATATTGGCGGTCACGACCACGTCGAACTGGCCGGGGTTGCGCACCAGCTGCATCGCGGCATTGTCGACATACATGTGGGACAATTCGACGTCGGGATAGTCTGCGGACACCTCGATAACCACGTCGCGCCACAGCTGGCTGGTTTCCAGTACGTTGGCCTTATCCACCGAACACAGATTCTTGCGCCGGGCACGCGCCGCCTGAAACCCGCTATGCGCGATGCGCCGCACCTGTTCCTCGTCATAGGACATGACGTCATAGCCCTCACGCAGGCCGTCGGCGGTCTTGCGCATGCCCTTTTCGCCGAAATACACGTCGCCATTGCTTTCGCGCACGATCAGCAGGTCGATCGCGCTCGCGACCTCGGGCTTCAGCGCCGACGCATCGACGAGCTCCGGGAAAACCTTCGCCGGACGCAGGTTGGAGAACAGGCCCAGCTCCTTGCGCAGGCCGAGGATGGCCTGCTCGGGCCGCAAGTGACGCTCCAAATTGTCGCAGTCTGGGTCGCCCACCGCTCCGAACAGGATCGCGTCGGCGCGCTTTGCAAGATCGAGCGTTTCGGGCGGCAGAGGATGGCCCACCGCCTTGTACGCAGCGCCGCCGACCAGCCCTTCCTCAAAGGTCAGGTCGTCAAGGTTGAGTGCATCCAATACGCGGCGCGCTTCTGCGACGATTTCCGGACCGATGCCGTCCCCGGCCAGCACTGCTACCAACATCTTTGAATCTCCCGATATGGCCGGGTCCATATGGGGGCACAGCGCATCACGCAACCGCTCTTTTGAGCCTGTCGATCAGGCGATCGCGCGCCGCCAGCACTTCGGCACGGCGTTCGATCAGGATGGAGCGTTCAAGGAAATGGCGGGTAAGGGCGAAACCGGTCAGGATATCCGCCCAGTCAGCCTGCACCGTCCGGTCGCGCAGAAAGGCAGGCAAGGGCAACAGCTTCGCCTCATGGCCCAACGCTCCGGTCGCGCTGACCGCGGCACCGGTGCGCGGGGAGACATAGGCGAGCGACTCCGGTCCGTCGCCCGTCACCGTACAGCCGGAAAGGTCGAGCCCGAACCCCAGTTGCGACAGCAGCAGCAGTTCATAGCGCACCAGTGCCACCGCCCAGCCGCGCGCCGCCGGTGCCGCTTCGATCGCATCGAGCACCGCGCCCAGCGCCTCATAGAGCGCCGGATAGCCATTGCCCTCAGGCAACGCCACTGCCGTCAGGGCCGATGCCCATTCGATGGCGGCGGCGGGCAGCGGTTCGCCCAGTATCGGCGCGAGACTGTGGTTCAGCTCTACGGTCAGCGCTGCGAGCTGTTCTTCTGTGCGCGCGCGATATTCGGCCTCGACCCGATTGCCCGGCATCAGCACGGGCCGCATCGTGCGCGATCGCCCGCCACGGACATAGCCCGCCATCAGTCCGTTTTCAGGGGTAAGCGCCCGCACCACCGCGCCATGCTCGCCATGGGCGCGCACGGAACAGATGATCGCGGGGGTAACAAGGTGCGCCACGGCTTTTGCTCCGGGGCAGGCTCAGAAAAAGCAAGCCCGCCTCATGCGATTTATCTTAGGGAATGCCCGCGCCATCGGAAATTATTTTTGCCGCAAGCGGGACCCATCTGCCCGTGGCGCGTTGGTCTAGCGAACTCTCAGGGAGGAGACCATGTACATCGACCGACATATCACCGCCGATTCGGCCCGCGCGCCCGCTGCCGCGCGATTTGCGGTTCTCTATCGCGGGGACAGCGAGAATTTCTGCCCATGCTGCGGGCGGCGTCAGTGGATCATCGGGCGCTTGACCGCAGAATGCGCCTTCTGCGATGCGGCGCTGCCGCTCGATCATATCGCGGGCCACGGCTATTCCCCGCGTTTCGTGACGCCGGACGTATCTGACCACACGCCGCTTGAGACGCTCTGGGCGCCGCTTTCCTGAGGCGTTGCGCCGGAGAAATCAGCCGGCGGCGGCTGCCTCAACGGTAAAGAGTGCGTTGCCGGAATATTTGGGATCCTCGGCATTGAAGAGTTCCGAGATACCGAACTCGCGATCCGTTACGGCCACACCGGTGAGCCCATCGAGCTTGAACGTGCCGATTTTTTCCTCGCGCGGAGGCTTTCCGTCACGGTCGAGGGTGATGGCGTCGATATGCAGCGCATCATTGCGCGTGTAGAGGATATGCGGCGCCAGCGTCACGGTACCGCGATTATATTCGGCGGTAACGGCCTTGCGCGTCGCGATGGCCTCAAACATCTTCATTTTCTGTTCCATAGCCAGCCTAAATAAGGGGCGCGGCCTTGTTTTCCAAGCATAATGGTGCGCTGCAGCGAAAATATTTGCGCTGCATTCCTGTGGAGCGCTGAAAAGGTCAGACTCTGGCGTTGCGCCGCTTGATCTTGCGAATTTCGGCCAGCTTGCCTTCCAGAATGGCGAAGCTTTCCTGCTCCTCCACGCTCAGCTGGTCCTGCGGCACGCGCTTCATCAGAATTTCCAGTGCATCGCCCATCCAGCCCAATTGGCGACCATAGCTGCCGATTTCCTGCAACACATCTTCTTCAATATCCGGTCGCGGCGTAATCCCGCCGCTGATGTTGATGATCCCG
Source organism: uncultured Sphingobium sp. (assembly GCA_964351385.1). GTDB lineage: Bacteria > Pseudomonadota > Alphaproteobacteria > Sphingomonadales > Sphingomonadaceae > Sphingobium. Next base: position 2,623 of record CAYGOH010000046.1, read on the forward strand.
AACTGCGCCCCGTTCTGATAGAGGGTCCAGGGGTTGATCGCCTGCCACAATTTTTCAGGCGCGAGCGAGAACTGCATGGTTTTCATTTCCGTCATGGCGCTGTCCTTTGCTGCAAGTGCGAGGACAAATTACCATCAGGCGCGCCGCTTTGAAATCGCAGGTTCATCCAGCATGGAAATAGTCATATACCGCCTGCGCGACCGCTTTGGAAACGCCCGGCGCGCGCTGCAGGTCCTCCAGCCGCGCATCCTTCACCGCCTTGGCCGTGCCGAAATGCATCAGCAGCGCCTTCTTGCGCGCAGGGCCGATGCCCGGCACATCGTCCAGCGATGAGGTGGTGATCGCCTTGCTGCGCTTTTGCCGGTGCGCGCCGATGGCGAACCGATGCGCCTCATCGCGCAGGCGTTGGACGTAGAACAGCACCGGATCGTTGATCGGCAGGCTGATTTCGCGTCCGTCGAGCAAATGAAAGACCTCGCGCCCCTCGCGCCCGTGATGCGGGCCCTTTGCGACACCGACCAGCGGAACATCCTCGACGCCCATCTCCTCCAGCATCTTGCGCGCCGCCGACAATTGCCCCTTGCCGCCGTCGATCAGCACAAGGTCGGGCCATTCGCTTTTATGATCGTCACTCGGTTCGCTGCGGTCGAAATCGGGAGGCGCATCGCTACCCGCATCTCGATTTCGCTCGGCCAGCGCTCCGAACCGCCTGCTGAACACTTCGCGCATCATCGCGAAATCGTCATTGGTGTCGGCCTCGCGCATGTTGAACTTGCGATAGGCGTTCTTGCGGAACCCCTCGGGCCCAGCGACCACCATCGCGCCCAGCGCATGCGCGCCCTGAATATGGCTGTTGTCGTAGATTTCGATGCGCTCGGGCGGCCCGTCGAGATCGAACAGATCGGCCAGACCACGCAGCAGCTTCGCCTGCCCTGTACTCTCCGCCTGCCGCCTTTGCAGCGCCTCGCGCGCATTGCGCTGCGCTTCGGAAACCAGCTTCACGCGCGCGCCCCGCTGCGGAACCTCTATGCGAACCTTGCGCCCGGCCCGCACCGAAAATGCCTCGGCCAGCACGTCGCAATTCTCGGGCTCGCGATCGAGCAGGACCAGACGCGGCGGCGCGCCATCCTCATAAAATTGCGCGAGAAAGCTGGAGAGCACTTCTTCCTCGCCCACCTCATTGGTGTGCACGGGAAAGATCGAATGGCTGCCCGTCGTCTGCCCACCGCGAATGAAAAAGGCCTGTATGCACATGCCGCCGCCTTCGGATGCGAGCGCGAACAGGTCCGCCTCCTCGACGCCATGCGCCTGAATGCTCTGGCTGTTCTGTACGAAGGTCAGCGCCTTCAGTCGGTCGCGATAGACGGCGGCGAGTTCATAATCCATCGCCTCGGCAGCTGCGTTCATCGACTCTGCGAGCTTCGCCTGCACGCCGCTCGCCTTGCCGTCGAGAAACGCCTCCGCATCGCTCACCAGTTCCGCATAATCGCCCTCACTGATCCGACCGACGCACGGCGCGGAACAGCGGCGGATCTGGTACAGCAGGCACGGGCGCGAGCGGTTGTTGAAAAATCCGTCGGTGCAGCTGCGCAGCAGGAACAGTTTCTGCATCGCATTGAGCGTGCGGTTGACCTGCCCCGCCCCCGCATAAGGGCCGAAATAGCGGCCCTTGATCTTGCGCGCGCCGCGATGCTTCTGGATGCGCGGGAAGTCATGATCGTGGCGGACCAGGATGAAGGGGAAGCTTTTGTCGTCGCGCAGCAGGACATTATAGGGCGGCCGGTGCCGCTTGATCAGCTGCGCCTCCAGCAACAGCGCCTCGGCCTCGCTGCCTGTCACCACGATCTCCATGGAGCGGGTCTGCGAGACCATCCGCTGCAAGCGCCGCGACAGGCGCATCACCTGCGTATAATTGGTGACGCGATTCTTCAGCGCCTTCGCCTTGCCAACATAAAGCACGTCACCACGTGCATCGAGCATGCGATACACGCCCGGCTTCAGCGGCAGCGTCTTCACCGTCGCCCGGATTGCCTCGACACCCGCATCGATATCGGGCTGCTCCACGCCGCGCACGGCATAGGTTGCCTTTTCCTCGCTGAAGCGGTCCGGTGTCTGCGATGATGCCATCATGCCGATGTAGATAGTCGAATGGCGGATGGCGAGGGCCAAACCGATATTTGAGCAAGGTGTGGTACCACCCGTTTCACAGTACAGCCATCAATCTTTCGTGATTGAGTCACAGGTCCGCAAACGGGGCTTCATTTCTGGCGTCCATGTGTCATCAGCATTTTCAACATGCTTCATTTCAACCCAAACTCTGAACGGGGGAAGTCTATGTCTCATCTCACTGATGCGGCGCGTGCGCCATATGAGGGCGCACAAGCCGTAATCGAATCGGACAACAGCCTTGAGGCCATTGTCGAAGCCAATCCGTCGCGTCGCACCATCCTGCGGAACGGCCTGCTCGGCATTTCCGCGCTGCCGATGTTGGCGGCATTGAGCGCCTGCGGTGACGACGACACGCCAACCCCGACGCCCAGCCCGACACCGACGCCCGCGCCCACCCCCACACCGGCAAGCTATGAGGTTGCCTTCGCATCCGTGGCCGCGAATCTGTCGGATACGGTGACAGTGCCCGATGGTTATACGGTCGACGTTTTGCTGAAAGCTGGCGACCCGGTGGAAAGCGGCGTCACCGGCTACGCCGGCAGCTATCCCACGCTCGCCGACGCGGAGAAATGGGCCGGCGGCAACCATGACGGCATGGAATATTTCGCGATCCCCGACGTGGACCCCAATGAAGGCGGACTGCTCGCGATCAATTTTGAATATCCGGATTTCAACATCTTGATGTCGGGCAGCTACGACGCGGCGACGGCAACCGCCGACCAGAAGGCTCTTGCGCTCTCCGCCGTCGGCATCGGTGTCGTGCAGGTCGAAAAGGGCAGCAACGGCAAATGGTCGGTCAAGAGCGACTCGTCCTACAACAAGCGCTATACCGGAAACGGCAACTATCGCGCGGGCGGTCCTGCGGCTGGCCTGCTGCCCGGCACGATCAAGGGCATGCTCAACAACTGTTCCAGCGGTCGCACACCTTGGAATACCTATCTCACGTGCGAGGAAACCACCGACAACTATCTCGATCCGACCAAACCCGCCAATGCCTATGGCTGGGTCGTCGAAATCGATCCGCTCATGGAACTGGCGCAACCGACCAAGCGCACCGCGCTCGGCCGTTTCCGGCATGAGAACGTGGCGCATATGACGGACAGCAACCGGCGCGTGGCCTTCTATATGGGCGACGATTCGACACCGGGCTGCATCTACAAGTTTGTGTGCGACCGGTCTTACAGCGATAGCAACCGCGCGGCTAACACCGACATGCTGGACTATGGTACGCTGTACGTCGCCAAATTCAACGGTGACGGCACGGGCGAATGGCGCGCCTTGTCCCAAGGCGAAAACGGGCTGCTCCCGGGCGCCACCGATCCCGGCAATGTCAGTCAGGGGCCGACCACCCCGACCATTGTCGATTTCAACAATCAGGCAGATGTGCTCGTCAAATGCGTGGAAGCGGCGCGGGTTGCGGGCGGCACGATCATGGATCGCCCGGAATGGATCACGGTCGCGCCCGACAACAGCGCCATTTTTGTAACGCTGACCAACAACAGCAGCCGCCAGACAACGGATGCGGCCAATCCGCGCGCAACCAACCGCCACGGCCACATCATCCGGTTCAGCGAAAATGGCGATTCCCCGTTGGCCACGGCCTTCACCTGGGAAATATTCCTGCTGGCGGGCGATCCCGGTTATTCAGCGGGCGGTTCCAATCTGGTCGGTGACATCAACGGCGATACCTTCTCCAGCCCCGACGGCATTCGCATCGACCCCCAGGGCCGCCTCTGGGTGCAGACCGACCATAGCGTTCCCGGCAGCTCCGGCGCGACCGGCATCACTATCGAGGATGTCGTCGGCCATAATGCGATGTTCTACATCGACCAAACGACGAAGGAATCGAAACGCTTTCTGGTCGGACCGGAAGGATGCGAGATCACGGGCCTCGCCTACACCCCCGATCTGAAAACCTTCTTCGTCAATATCCAGCATCCCGAAGGCAACTGGCCGATCAACGGCGAGGAACCGCGCTCGTCCACGATCGTCGTCCAGCGCGACGACGACCAGCCGGTCGGCAACTGATACTGACTATGTAGAGGCCGCAGGCATGGGGCAGATTTCCCTGGCCGCGGCCCTACAGCCTCCTCAGGTAAGGAACCCGCCGGGCGCAGCCTCGTTTATTCCTCCATGGCCGATGCTGACCCCTTCCAGGGTGGGGAGGAAAATGCTGCTGCGACACATGCTGACCCACGGTGGAAGCGGCATGTGTACGATTCACGAACGCGCTGGCGCGGCTTGCCGCTGCCGGTCCGCATTGTCGGATATATCCTCCTTGCGATGTTTCTCGTCTGGCTGGTGCTTTTCGTCACCAAGGGCCGATTCCTTAAACAGCCGTTCGAACGCATCGCCACCGGTACGCTGGAGCGCGATGTCAGCGTGGGTGGCGACTTCCAGCTCTATTTTGCGCCGTTCCACCTGAAATTCATGGCCGAGAAAATGGCCATCGATAACCCGGATTGGGCGAGCAAGGACCATCTGTTCCGCGCTGACCTGATCGACACGCGCATCGCCAGCCTGCCGCTGATCATTGGCAATCTGCGCTTTCGCGATGTGGCCATCGTCAACGGCGACATCGATCTGGAATGGTCGCGCGACGGCAAGAGCAACACATGGACGATGGGCGACCCCGACGCCAAGGCCGAGCCCTTTCACCTGCCGGATATCCGTCGCGGTATCGTGCGCGGAACGACCCTGCGCTATCGTGATCCGCGCCTGACGCTATCGACCGATGTGGCCATCGATACGGTGCGCGCGAAGGACACCCGCTTTTCCGACGATATCGGCTTTCACGGCGACGGACGGATGAACGGACGTGCGTTCACGCTGTCGGGCAATCTGTTGTCGCCCAATGAAGCTCTCGACGGCGGCCGGAACAGGCTGTCGTTAAAGGCCGCATCGGGCTCAACGCATCTCGCCGTCAACGGCACATTGCCGAGCGCCACGCAGATAGAGGGCGCGGACCTGAAAACCGAGGTATGGGGCAGCAACCTGCGCTTCCTGTTCGATTTTCTCGGCATCGCGGTGCCCGATACACGCGATTACCGCGTCCGCTCCAACCTGACCTATGAGAACGAGAGCTGGAAGTTCACGCAGATGAAGGGGCGCTTCGGCGGCAGCGATCTGGCGGGACGCATGACCATCTCGTTGCCGAACGACCGGCTGCATATCGGCGCGGACCTTTCAACCAACACGCTCGATATCATCGATATCGGTCCGTTCATCGGCTACGAGCCCGACGCGCTGGCTACGCAAGGCGTGCAGGCGGCAGTGAAGCAAACCGGCGGAGCGCCGCGCATCCTGCCCGACGCCCCACTGCGCATCGACGCGGTCAGCCGCTTCGACGCCGACGTCAAATATGCGGTCAAGCAGGTGAAGGGCAAGGACTTGCCCATTTCGAACATCGGCCTGACGCTGAAGCTCGACAAGTCGCTGATGACCCTGTCCCCGCTTACCTTCGACATGGCGGGCGGCTTCGTATCTTCCGACATCAGTATCGACGCGCGCAAGCAGCCGGTGTCGACCAAATATGACATCCGCCTGTCGCCCACGCCGATGGGCAAACTGCTCGGCCGCTGGGGCGTCGAGGAAAGCGGCACCACCGGTACGCTCAAGGCCCGCGTGCAGATGACGGGCGAGGGCGATTCGGTGCGCGATTCGCTCGCCAGCGCCGATGGCCGCATCGCGATCATCATGCCGGCGGGAACGATGTGGGCGCGCAATATCCAGCTGTCGGAACTCGATATCGGCGTGTTCATCCAGAAGATGTTCCAAAAGAAACTAAAGGACCCGGTCGAGATTAACTGCGGCCTGATCGCCTTCACCGTGCGCGATGGCGTTGCCGCCGCTGACCCGATCCTGATCGATACGAAGAAGAATGTCATGACCGGGCGCGGCAATTTCAGCTTCAAGGATGAAAGCCTAGACCTGTCCGTTCGCGCGGACGGCAAGAAGTTCAGCCTGTTTTCCGCGCAATCACCGATTGGCGTTGGCGGCCATTTCGCCGCACCGTCGGTCAATGTGATCACGCCCGAACTGCTGGCGCGCGCAGGCGCGGGCGCCGGACTGGCAGCTGTCCTGACGCCCATCGCCTCGGTCCTCGCCTTCGTCGATGTGGGAGACGCTAAGTCCGCCGCCTGCGGCCCCGTCCTCTCCGGCGCGCAGGCGACCGCCCAGCGCACAAAGAAGGGCGAGGCGCGTGACGATGTCGGCAAGGGCAAACCCGACGCCGACTAATATTTCAGCGTGCTCCCATCGGCGGGATAAGCGGCCCGAGCGCCAGCTTCTCGCCGATCCGCGCGCCGATATCCAGCAGCGCGGGCTCATCGAACAGCTTGCCTGTCAGGGTCACGGCAAAGGGCACTTTATGCAGGGCCGCGTTCTGCAGACCATCACCGGGGGCGACATGAGATGCGAAGCCGGTGCGCGTCGGCTGGTCGAGAAATCCGGTTGGCAGGGCGAGCGCGGGATAGCCGCAATGGTTGCCGATCGCGAGCAAGCCGCCCGCATCATTGGGATGCAGGATCGCGTCGACGCCATCCATCGTCGTGGCAAAATCGATCATCAGCTGCCGCCGAACCCGCTGCGCCTGCACATAACCGACGGCATTCTGAAATTGCATCGCGCGCCAGCTGTTGGGCCAGGCGATATCGTCCTGCCATTTCATCAGGTCATCCTGTCCGCTCGCGGTGAGCGTTTCGAATGCCGCTGCCGCCTCCGTGACGACCAGACTGCCGAGCAGGTTGAGGTCGATGTCCGGCAGGTCGATCTCCGCAAGCTCAAAGCCTGCCTGCCGCGCCGCATCCAGCGCCGCCCGATCGGTTTCGAGGCCCTGCGCGAACCATTCGGGCCGATAACCCAGTCGCGTCTTGCGCGGGTCGACATAGGTGGAGGCCGCCAAAGGCGCGTCCACCGCGCACGGGTCCGTCCCATCCGGCCCGTTCAGAACCGCCAGAACCCCCGCCATGTCCGCTGTGTCGCGCGCGAGCACACCAACCTTGTCGAGCGACCAACATAGCGCCATGGTTCCGGTACGCGGTACCCGCCCGAAGGTCGGGCGCAGGCCCACGGTGCCGCATCGCGCCGACGGAGCCACAATGGATCCCATCGTTTCCGTCCCGATAGCGAAAGCGCACAGGCCCGCAGCGACGGCCGACGCGCTGCCCGCCGAAGAACCCGATGACCCCTCCTCGATATTCCACGGGTTGCGCGTGCGCCCGCCATACCAGATGTCGCCATAGGCGATTGCGCCACAGGTGGTTTTGGCGAGCAGGACCGCACCCGCCTCTCGCAAACGTTCCACGATGGTCGCGTCGCTATCGGGCACACGGTTGCGATAGGGGGCGGCTCCCCATGCGGTGCGCACCCCGGCCACATCGATCAGGTCCTTTAGGCCGTAGGGCAGACCATGCAGCGGCCCGCGCCATTTCCCGGCCCGCAATTCGCGGTCCAGCAGGTCGGCCTGTTCCCGCGCACGGTCGTCCATAGCGGTGGCAATGCATTCGAGCTTCGGCCCGTAGAGAGCGATGCGATTAAGGTAGATGTCGGTCAGCGCGCGGCAACTGATCTTGCGGCCGGCGATCCATTGCGAAAGCTGCCAGGCTGGGGCGAAGGCGATGCTTTCTGCATCCCTCGGTATCGGCGGGGCGACCGGCGGGCGGCGCTTGGCGAGCGCGCGTTCCGTCGCCTGCCACCCCGGCAAGCGCGGATCGAACAATTCGGCGGGCGGCAGCGCATTGTTGAGATCGAGCGCCGCCGTTGCGCGGGCGCGCTCCACGATATCGTCGATCTGCGCCAGCATCTGATGCTGTTCGGCATCGGTGAAGCTCAGCCCGGTCAGCGGCTGGCAGGTTTTGGCAATGTCAGCGGCGGACGGCGCGGTTCTGGTCCAGCCTGTTGCAGCCGTCGCCGATCCGGCGAGCGCCAACCCGGCAACAAAGCGGCGCCGATCAACGTCCTGCATCGTCATTCCCACACCGCAGCATAGGAGGAGCATAGGGCGTGACCGCCCGCTTGTCGAATGGGGTCAAGCCGCGGCTTTGACCGTCAGCACCTGACGCAGGCAATGTTCCCGCGCCAGCGCGCGATAGGCTGTCACCAGATTGGTGTGCATCGCGCGTTCCTGCGCGTTCGGCGCCTTGGCGGCAAGCACCCTGTGCTCACGCGCTCTCGCCTTATAATAATCGTACCGTGTCGGCATGCTGTCTCTCCATTGTTGCATGGAGATGGCACATCCGGCGCGGCAGCGATTTGACTCAGGTCAAACGCATGAACGGATGCAGCAGAATGCAAAAAGGCGCCGCGATGACGGCGCCCTTTAAAGAGGTAACCAGAGCCTGAGTGCTTGCCTCAGTTGATGGTGCCCAACGACTTGATCGTACCGTCGACCATCTTCTGATCCGCGCCCGCGTCATGTTTTTCAGCGATCAGCGCGGCAGCCGCAGTCGTCGCCGCATTGACTGCCTTGGCGCGAATGTCAGCGATGGCCGTACGCTCGGCGGCGGCGATCTTGTCTTCGGCCATCTTCTGACGCCGCTTAACCAGCGCAGTCGTGTCCTTCTTGGCCTGAGCGACGAGAAGCTTCGCTTCTTCCTCGGCGCGCTCACGCAGCGCTTCGGCATCCTTTTCGGCGTTGGCGAGCTTCGCCTGATATTCGGCCTTGAGCGCTTCGGCTTCCGCGCGCAGCTTGGCCGCCTCGTCGAGCTGGCTCTTGATCGCATCGATCTTGCCGTCCAGCGCCTTGCCGATCAGTGCAGGCACCTTTTTCCAGATGAGCACCGCGAGGAACACCGCCATCGCGACGCTGACGATCGTCGTCGCATTCAGATAACCGCCCGCTCCGCCGATGGCCGGGTCCAGGCCATGTTCGGCCGGGCCGCCATGCGCTTCGGTCGATGCGTGCACTTCGCCCTGAAGATCCTGCACCTTGTCGGCATGCTCCAGATTTTGTGCCACGGCTTCGGATCCCGCGCTCATTTCTGCCTGATCAGCCATTCAGCGCCGCCTTTGCTGCTTTTGCGGCCGCAGCGGCAGATACCGACACGCCGGAAATTTTCGCAACCATGTCCTGCGCCGCTTCCGCTGCCACAGTTTCGATCTCGGCCAGCGCCTTGGCGGAGGATGCGCGGATCGCCTCCTCGGCCTCGCCGATCTTGGACGCGATCTTCTTGTCTTCGGTCGCCACCTTCTTCTCGGTGTCCTTGGCCGCCTTGGCCTTGGCCGCAGCGACGACTTCCTGCGCAGTGGCACGCGCCTCATTTTCCCGCGCCCGGTGATCTTCCTCGATCTCGTCCGCACGGGCGAAGGCCGCCTTGGCACGCGCCAGATCCTCTGCGATCTTTGCGTCACGCGCATCGACCGTAGACTGGATCTTGGGCACCATACCCAGACCGATTACGAAAAAGACAAAGCCGAACGTCAGCAGCAGCCAGAATATCTGGGAGCTGTATGTCGCGGCCAATTGGGCTATCTGAGGCATTGCACCCGTCCCGTTAGTTCAATTCTCGCGAGGACGGGGCGAACCCCGTCCCGCATCATAACTGCGTCGTCTGGTTCAGGCGACGAAGATCAGGATCATCGAAACGACGAACGCGAGCAGACCGAGAAGTTCTGCCGCGGCGAAGCCGATGAAGAGGCGACCCTGCTGGCCGTCGGCAGCCGACGGATTGCGCAGCGCGCTCTCAAGGAAAGAACCGAAAACATTGCCCACGCCCAGTGCGGCCATGCCGGCACCGATTGCTGCGAGACCGGCACCGATCAGCTTTGCGGCTTCTGCGTCCATGGTGATAACTCCTTTTCTAAAAATTCTTTGCGTGTGTGGATAGAAAACTTAGTGAAGATTTTCGGCATCGTTGATGTAGAGCGACGTCAGCAGCGCGAACACATAGGCCTGAATGCAGGCCACCAGCATTTCGAGCGCGCTGATCGCGACCATCAATGCGAAACTGGGAACGCCGACGAAGATGCCGAAGCCCGCACCGGCATTGGTCGAGTTGATGACAAAACCGGCGAGAACCTTGAGCAGCACGTGGCCGGCGGTCATCGCGACGAACAGTCGCAGGCCGAGGCTGAACGGGCGCACCATGAACGACACCAGTTCGATCACGAAGATGAACGGGATCATCGGCAGCGGCGTACCGTGCGGCACGAACAGCGAGAAGAAGTGCAGCTTGTGCTTCACGAACCCGACGATCAGCACGATCGAGAAGCTCAAAATCGCGAGAATGCCGGTGATGGTGAAGTGGCTGGTGAAGGTGAAGGGATGCAGGCCGAAAATGCCGATGGGCAGCAGGCCGAGCAGGTTCGCCATCAGGATGAACATGAACAGCGAGAAGACATAGGGCACATATTTCTTGCCCGCCTCGCCCGCGCTCGACAGCATCAGATTGTCGATGAAGCCGGTGAAGAATTCGACCGCCATCTGCCAGCGACCGGGCACGAGCTGACGCTTCATGCCCATGGTGACGAATGCCCACAGAGCGATGGCCGAGATGACCATCCACAGCGCGCTGTTGGTGAACGCGATATTATAGCCGCCGAGCGCCCAATGATCGGTACCGAACATCGGTTCGATCGCGAATTGGTGCATCGGGTCGATTTTACCGGATTCTGCCACGCTTAGCCCCTGACTACGCCTACCTGCAACGACAGCGCCGTCATTGCTTCGGGCGCTGCGTCGAAATTCTAATGATGTTCCTGAAGGCCACGATTATCCCCAAAAAGAGGAAGACCAGCAGGAGCCAGGGTTGCGTGCCGAGAAAGCGGTCCAAGACCCACCCGATCAGCGCGCCACCGGCAAGCCCCCCGATCAGTTCAGCCAGAACGCGATTGCCGAGACGGGTGTTTGCATCCGCCTTTTCATCACGCTGGCCCGTCCTGACCTTTTCCGTCTGCTCGGCCCGCTCGATTCGCTCCTGAAGAGCCGCGATGCGGGGATCCTCGCCGATGGGGTCTCGCCCGGGTTCATTTTCCGACATTTATGCCTCCATTTCCCAGTGTTGCTGACATGGGAGCAGAACGCATGACCGGCGAAAAACGCACCCGTCAAGGCGCGGTCCGTTTAGAAAGGGTGAAGAGGCAAGTCAACCAGACATGTGACGGACGGATGCAGAAGTTGCTGCACCTGCGAAATTCGCGGGCTTTGCCGTTAATGCCCCCGCGCCGGAAAAGGGAAATCCTATCCGGCGGTCGCGCAGTAGCTCGGCAGGGCGATGGGCGCGCTGCCCTTGGTCTGCCAAGCGCCGGTGCCTATGCGGTATTTCTGGCCGGTCTTCACCCGGTTGGCAAGCGTCTGACACCCGGTCGCCGCCGCCATGTCGGCGACAGTAACCCCGCGCTTTGCCGCGAGATCGGTATAGGCGGCGCGGCGCTTGATATTGATCGATTCGACCTCCGCCCTGATCGCATCGCTGACCGAACCGACCACACCGAGATAACCATCCGCCTGCTCACCGACCTGACCGGCGGCGAGCGCGCTTGCGACATTGCCTTGCGCACTGGCAGGCGCCGACAGCGCAAATCCTGCGGCAAGGGCGCCCAGTGCGGCGGCGAAAAAGAAAGATTTGCGTGTCATTCTGGGAACAACTCCGGAT
>CAYGOH010000047.1:0-8533 GCA_964351385.1 uncultured Sphingobium sp.
TTTCCATTTCCCCATCGCTGCTGCTCGGAGGTCTCTCATTATGTTTCTGGAAGTGAGGTGGCGATCGATGTTGAAGTTGTTGTAGACGGCGCTGTGGGTGGAGATGAATAGCTGGGCTTGTCCCTGCGATTTGAAGCGTTGCATCTTTCGCTCTCGCCTTCGGACGGGAAGGTGACTGTTCTCGGCGCGATTATTTTCGCGCAATCTCCCCGGCGCCCTTCATCGCAGCTTTGTATGAAGCGAGGCCATCCGTCACGAATTTGTCTGGAACAAAGCCTTGCTGCTTGAGCAATTTCTTGAGGAGTTTCAACGCTGCCGCCTTGTTCTTGCGCTTCTGGACGATGGCGTCGAGAACGACACCTTCCTTGTCCACGGCACGCCACATGTACATGCACTAGCCGCCAATTTTGACCACCATCTCATCGAGATGCCACACCGTATCAGCCTTTCCTTGGAGCCGCCGAATGTTACGCGAAATGGCTAGTCCAAACTTCCTGGCCCAGCACCGAACGGTCTCGTAGCTGACGTCAATGCCGCGTTCAGCGAGCAAATCCTCGACGTCGCGCAGGCTCATCGTGAACCGAAAATAGAGCCAGACGGCATGCTGAATTATAGTCGGCGGAAACCGGTGGCGCTTGTAGGAAATGGCTTTCATGTGGGCTTCCTTAGCCGCAGAAAACCTCCATGTGGGGACGGGTTCGCGTTAGACTGACAGCACCACCGCGTGAGCTTCAGCCGTAAAACCCACCAGATGCCACTGTGCGGTCTCCCGTGATCCATGCGGCATCGTCAGAGGCAAGAAATGCGACAGCCTTGGCAATGTCTGCCGGCTGGCCAAGCCTGCCGAGCGGTGTCTTCTCGACCATGTCCTTTTCGAAGGAGCTGCCGATGAAGCCGACGCGCTCAATGCCTTCGGTATGGGTTCCTCCAGGCGCAAGCGTGTTTACTCGGATCCGGCGAGGCCCAAGCTCAGCAGCAAATGCGCGAGTCAGGCAATCCAGCGCACCCTTGGTTGCCGAGTAGACCGCCATGCCGGGAACGGCACGAACACTGTCGATGGAACCAATGTTGACGATGCTGCCGCCGGTAGGCCCGAAATGCTGCACCGCCTCTTGAATTACCTGGATGACGCCGAAAACATTTGTGTCGAAGTGATGGTGGAAATCCTCGATCGTGATAGCACCGAGCGGCGTGGCACCGTAGACGGCGGCGTTGTTTACGAGAATGTCTACACGTCCGAACACGGATATAGCTTCCGCGAACAGGCGCTTTACATCTTCACCGTCCGTCACGCTCGCCTGAACGGCGATCGCCTTTCCACCAGCAGCGGTGATCGCCGCGACCACAGCGTCGGCTTCGTTATGGCTAGAAGCATAGTTCACCACCACCTCCGCCCCCTGCGCCGCCAATTCTTTGGCGATTGCAGCGCCAATCCCTTTCGATGCACCGGTTACGATAGCCGTTTTGCCTTCAAGTCGTTTCATAATCCTGCCCTTAAAGCTGTGACATGCCGCCATCGATGACGAGGTCTGTTCCGGTTGAGAAGCTGCTCTCGCCCGATGCGAGAAAGAGAGCTGCGGCTGCGAGTTCTTCGGGCTGTCCGATGCGACCGAGCGGCACGAGTGTGGCAGCGTGCTTTCGAAACTCTTCGGCCGCCTCCGGCGATTCGACTTGAGCGTCAATGATCGGAGTGTCGACAGGCCCAGGGCTGAGCGTGTTTACTCGGATGCCGTCGGCCATCAATTCTGCTGCGGCAGTGCGGACCAGCGACCTAATAGCCGCCTTAGTGGCATTATAGACGCTATGGCCGGGCAGTCCCTTGGTCGCCAAACAAGACGAGACGAGGATGATCGAGCCGCCGTCACTCATTAGTGGCAGGGCCTTCTGCAACGTGAAATACGTACCCTTCACGTTAATGTCGAACATGCTGTCGAAGTGTTTTTCGGTAGCTTCGCGGATCTGACTGGATGCGATTACGCCGGCGTTCGCCACGAGAACGTCGAGCCGTCCATCCGCTGACTGCACAGTCGAGAACAAGCGGGCGAGGCTAATATGGTCGGAAACGTCGCTCTGTATGGCCACCGCCTTCTCTCCGAGCCTCTTTGCGGCGGCTTCGAGCTCGGCCAAGCGCCGGCCTGTGAGGTAGACCTTCGCGCCCTCGTTAATGAAGCGTGCGGCGATCGCGAATCCGAGGCCGGTAGAGCCACCAGTCACGACGGCGATTTCGATTCGAGTTTTCCCATGAATTCCTCAAACTGCTTAAGCCTGTCAGCAAGGTTGTGCGCTATTGCACGTCGACAAGTGCTCGCACCATATATGCAAAACAGTTTTTCAGTTTTAAACTGCTTAGATAGGCACATCGGTTGTGAAAAAAGGCACCATGGATCACTGGGATGAAGTTCGAATGTTTCTTGCTGTCGCTGAAGGCGGCACTGTTCGAGCAGCCGCTGAATCGCTTGAGGTCAACCACGCCACGATCATCCGCGGCATCGGTCGGCTTGAAGGGCATCTCAACACGAAGCTGTTCGAGAAACTGGCCACGGGGTATCGCTTAACGGAGGCCGGAGCCGACATTGTGGAGCTAGCTAAGCAGATGGCGACTGCATCGGCGCAGATCGAGGCGCGCATCTATGGGCGTGACCAGGAGATATCGGGTCCGTTGAGGTTCACGCTTCCCGCCTCGTTCACCAACGACCTGCTTATGTCAACGCTTACGGCGTTCCGGGCTGCCTATCCGGATATTGCCCTAGAAATCCAAAGCTCCGGTTCGATCGCAAATTTGAGTAATCGGGAAGCGGACGTCGCATTGCGAGTAGTTCGGGATGGCGGAACCCCGCCTGCCAACCTCTATGGGACACGGCTTTGTGAATTTCACGCTGGTTTTTACATCAACCGCAACCTGATGAAGTTACCGTCGGCCCTTCCTGCCTGGTTGCTGGGACCGAACGACGGTGTTCCGACGGATTGGCAGGCAGGAGGTGGGATCAGGATGGCACCGACCCCTATTCGATTTACAGAGATGCGTTCTCAGTTGGAAGCGGTCCGGGCCGGGATGGGTGTTTCACTTCTTCCCTGCTTTCAAGGGGACGCAGAACCGATGCTCATCCGCGTACCAGAAAGCCCGCTTATCCACTTGGGAGATGTTTGGCTGCTCACTCACGGGGATACTAGGCATACTAAGCGTGTCCGGTTGCTTTGTGATCACGTGCGTCGTGCGACGCTACTTGCCGCAGGAAGGTTGGAAGGGCGGATCGAAGGCACTAGCGTCGAGCTGGATAGAATGTGAGGTGATCGCCATGTCAGAGTGGCGGCGAATGCCTTCAGGCTTTTATAGCCCCAATCCCCTCTGTCGCCCCAACTGCCACGACACCGATCCGCCCTGGACGACGCCCATGACCTCGCTGCCAAGCTGGCGGTCGTCAACGCGGTCCAGAACCGATGGACGCGCGCGGTCGGCAATTGTTTCAGATCGTTGATATGTTGGGTGCGGCGAAGCTCGATTTTGAAAGCCTGAATCTTCCAGAAGACGACGGCAGCGTATTTAGAGGTGAGCTTCTTGTTCTTGCGATAGTAATCCAGAACGCCCGACAGGATGGGATTGTTTTCCTTTGTAGCAAGCTGTTCAAGTGTGCGGATGCAGGATTCCAACTGCATCTGCTGGGTCAGCTTGGTGAGGTGACGCTTTGCCTCGGCCGTAGACAGGCGTCTGCCTTTCTCGATGACCTCCACATCGAATTGAAGTATGCGGTGGGAGTCGACCCAAAGCGTCGCATCTGTATAGTGATTGGCGATCTCGAAGTGGTAGCGAAGGTGTTGCTGACTGCAGAGTTAACAGGTTTCGATGGGGTGTTCGTGATCGACCGTGTTGTCGGTGAAAGACCACTCTTTGAACGCAGCCGGCTAGGGTTCCCGCCACTGAAAGCGGAAGAATACTGCGATATCCGGGAACCGTCCGGTGTCAAAACCCGCCTATCCTCGCGCCTATCCATATGGTGCGAGGTGTTCCCAGATCGATCGACCCCGACTGGTTGCGCGTCATGATTTTGGTGTCGGTCAGGTTCTCCCCCCGCAGTTCCAGGCTCACTCTGGGCGAGACCGGCATTTGCGCGAATGCACCGAGGGTGGTTGCTGATTTCAGCACATCGGTTTCTTGGTCATCCTCATATTGCGCGCCGGTATGCCGCACGGTGAGGGCGAACTTCCAGTTTTCTTCCGGCTGCCAGCCCAATGTTGCGCTCGCCGCTATTCTGGGCGTTTGCGCCGGACGCTTGCCATCGAGCGCGGCAGACAGGCCATCGCTTTCGACTTCGGCATCGGTCCATGCCAACGAGCCATCGAAACTGACCGGGCCCGTTTTCAGTCTCGCTGACAGTTCAAGGCCTCGGGTATGTATGGCCCCGACATTCTGCCGCTCCTGCTTGGTAGGATCGAGCGTCACATTGGCAATCGCATTGCGGACCTTGTCGTCGAACGCGGTCGCAGTGAACCGGATATCCGGCGAGGGAGCCCATTCGACGCCGCCATCAAAGCCACGCAGCTTCTCGTTCTCAAGTGCAGGGTTGGCGAGCGTCGTCACCGGAAAAACCGTAAACTGGCGATAGAGCTCATTCAGCGTCGGCATGCGGAACCCGCGATACCCCGCCACGCGGACGCTCCAGCCGTTGCCGAGCCCGTAATGCGCGCCAGCGCGGAACGTGCCTTCCCATCCCGATCTCGCAGGCAAGATATCGTTTCCGGTTATCGCGCCTGCGCCATCAAGGAAAAGGGCGCGACCGCTCCCGATAGACCATCGGTCGGCACGGGCGCCGGCTGTCAGCACCAACCGGCCCAATGTCAGGTCATTCTCCACGAAGAAACCGACGCTACTGTTTCGTCCCCCGACGCGCCGACGCGCCGTTACGTCGCCCGTCCTGCCGTTATAGGCGACTTCCTGCGCATTGCCCTTTGTGATGCGCCAGTCCATGCCGATGCGCAGGATGACGTTAGATCCCAGCGGGGGCCGCAGTTCCAGCTTTCCGCCTGCTCCTGATGTCGGCGTCTTGTACTGATCCAATACCTTGGTGAAGGAAGACGAGCTGATGACGATATTGGAAAAGTCCCGCTGCTGATAATAAGCCAGCATGTCGAATTTCCATGCACCATGGCCAACCAAGCGTATGCTCACATCCTGTCCCTGCGAAGAGGATTGCGCGCCATCGAACCGCAATACGCGATTGTCGTCATAGACAAGCGCGCGCGCCTGTAACTCCACATCCGGCAGCAGCGGCACGACCGCGCGCGGTGAGATCGACCAGCTATCGTAGCGCGCGCGCGCCGTCGCCGGTACCCGCTGTGAGATGGGTGTCGTGTAAAAGCCCTTGCCCCGGTCCCACCGCGCACCAATCGTAGCGAAACCCGCCCCCAGTTGCGGCGCGAGAACTCCCGAAAGCTCCGTCTCGCCTCTGTCGTTGACAATCAGCCCGGCATTGACCGGGCCCAAGTCCCCGGCGCTGGCGCTGAACAGTTCGATCGTGCCCGCAACTGCGCCTGAACCAAAAGGCCCTGCGCCGCCGCCTCTGATGACACGCGCAGCGCCAAGTCGCTCGGTCGCGATAGCGGATAAGGGAATATAGCCGAAAAACGGGTCTGCCATCGGTACGCCGTCAAGCAGCACCAGCGTCCGGCTCGTCGCATTTCCTCCCAATGCGCGCAACGTAACGCCTTGGGCGGAGGGGTTGGAGGAGCGGCTGTCGGACCGGCGAAATTGCTGAAACCCGGCGACAGAAGACAGTGCATCCTCAATCCGGCCCGACGGCACGGACAGCAACGCATCCCGATCTATGAGCTGCGCATCATAGGCGCGTGTCGATGGAGTGTCGGCGAGCCCGTGGCCTTCGACAACGATCCCATCTTGTCCGTCGGCCGTGCTAGCATGGGCAACGCCAAAGGATGCTATAATCGCCCAACCGGAGGCCGCTGCAACCAGCAGAGCCGGTCTTGTATATTGCATTATATTCCTCTCACGCACTTACCTTACGGTTGTCCTTTCCGGACATACGAGTCGAGGGGGCCAAAGACCAAATTTATAATGATGTGTCGACCTCAACCGAGACAGACAGCAGAATTACTTTTGAAACCCGGTTGCGCGGTGCGCCGGACGTATGGATGGGGCCGCACTCTGGTCCGCCTGCGGCCATGGAAGGGACAGCGAGGTCAACTCCGGGAACAGCGAAGGCTGGGACGGTAGCGCAGCATTGGCGTGCCGGATGCTCAGATACGCCATGAGCGGGGCGCACAGGAAACGCGCTGCCAATGTCGCGGCGCCAAGGAATGCCAGCATCGCAAATTCAGTGCCCAGCACGCTGCCGCTGAACAATGCCAGCAGCCCGATGAACAGGGCGATCAACCCGAGGACAGTTTCCGTCATCGTCGTTTCGAAAGGAGATTCGCCCGTCGCCGACACCGCAAATTTCGGCGTCCGCCGCCATGCGAGCGGCTTGCTCGACAGTCCGGCCACGCCCGCGACCAGAATGACATGCGTCAGCGAGATACGCGCGATTTCGCCGCGCACCATATCCTCGATTCGCTCACACCCGGCCAGTCGATAGCGATGCCATGTCCGCACCAGCGTAGTCGTCATCCCGATCAGCAAGAGGGCCCACACCACATTGGGAATATCGACCGGCTGCATATTTTGCGTCACCAGCGAAACCGAGGTCGCGGCCAGGCCGAGAATGGCGCATACAATGCCGAGCAGCGTCCTGAGCGGGGCGATGCAGCGCAACACTTCGAGCAGCTTTGTCCAGCCCGGCATGCGCGGGGCGAGGGGGGAGGGCAGGAACAGGCGCCAGTAGCGGCGCAACTGCTGCACCGGTCCCGCTGTCCACCGGAACCGCTGTTTCTTGTAATCGTCGAAGGTCTCGGGAATAAGCCCGCGCCCGAAGGTTTCGCCAAGATAGACACCGTAAAAACCGGCAGCGCGCAAGCGCACCGACACTTCGGAATCCTCTGTCAGGCACCATTCGGCCCAACCGCCAATCTGGCGCAACGGGGCGGCGCGCAGCAAGCACATCGTGCCGATGGTGAAGGCCCCGCCATATTCGCTGACACCGGGCAGATCGACCTTGTTATTGGGCATATATTCCCAGTAGCACGCGCTCAGATAGTCGCTGCCCTCATGCGCGCGATAATCATGCGGCGTTTGCACATAAGCAATATTCTTGTCGTCGAAAAACGGCGTCAGGCGGGAGAGGAAATCGGGCCGGGCATGATAGTCCGCATCCACCACCGCCACGATTTCCGTGTCGGGCGCCATCTGTTCGAGGCAGAAATTCAGCGCACCGGCCTTCGCGCCCGGTAAGGGGGCGACGTGAAAGAAACGGAACAGTTCCCTGCCCAACCGCGCGTTGAGGCGGCGGCAATGGTCCTCCAGCGGACGCCAGAGCGCTTCATCCTTGGTGTTGTTGTCGCATACCAGAACCTCAAACGCATGATAATCCTGCGCCGCGAGGCTATCCATCGTGGCCTTAACCACTTCGGGCGGTTCGGCATAGCAGGGAAGGTGCAGCGACACCTTGTACTGGCGCTCTGGCACCCTAGGCTCGGGAACGGGCGGCGCAATCGGCAGTCGCCAGTTTTCATGGGTCAGCACTGCTTCCCGCGCGAACCGTTCGGCAAAGCCAAGCGCGAACATCACCAGCGCCGACCCGAGTCCCGCAAGGCCGAGGCCCTTCACCCAGATGGGCAACAACGCCTCTGTAATGCCCAGATAGAACCAGATCGCAGAAACGATCATGGCGATGGGCTGCACCGTCAACCACAATATTCCCGGCATGCTGAGGCGGCTTACGCGATAGCGCATGGCTGCCGCCGACAGCAGGAACAGCGCGACGACGGGCAACTGATTGCGGAAACTGCCGGTCAGCACCAGCGTCGTCAGAAACGCAGCACCGGTCAAACCGAAGATTTCCATCATCTCATGCGAATGTGGCCGGGTGATCATGTGCGGAGACTTGACCGTCTTCATGACCAGCATAGCTGAATAGAGGGACGCTACGGCGAGAAACACCATAGACGGATCGATCAGCAATCGATTGAATTCCATTCCATATCCTTGTTGCCGGGCGTGCGACCAACCCAACCCCATTGCTAGAGAAAAAAGTTAACGCGGGGCAAGAAAAATAGGTCCAGTTGTTTTGCACGTGCGGGAAACCGCGCTTTTTTTGTCGGCGCGCTTCCTATTTTTCTTAACATTTTTAATTGGGCAATGCTTGGGAAGACCGAATCAGTCACCCGCTTTATACGG
Organism: uncultured Sphingobium sp.; assembly: GCA_964351385.1. Taxonomy (GTDB): domain Bacteria; phylum Pseudomonadota; class Alphaproteobacteria; order Sphingomonadales; family Sphingomonadaceae; genus Sphingobium. The sequence goes on from CAYGOH010000047.1 coordinate 8,285, forward strand.
TGTCGTGCGTCTTCAAGTGGCAGGATCACAGAATGCGCGCAAAGCCTGCAGTGCCGGGCCGGGCCTGGTTTTGTCTGGCGTCCTTTCGATCCGCAGCGGGGGATTCAGGTATGCCAACTCCGCCGAAAATCGCTTCCATGTTTCGCACGCACAGCGCAACACTTTCATCGGCGAGCGCGTACCACACCTGCTTGGCCTCCTTACGCGTCCGCACCAGATCCGCGCGGCGCAATGCGGCCAATTGCTGGC
>CAYGOH010000047.1:8543-14024 GCA_964351385.1 uncultured Sphingobium sp.
CCTGTGGCCTCGTCAATCTCTCCAACATTGCGTTCGCCGCGCAACAGGCAGGACAGGATCATCAGTCGCTGCGGCTGGGCAAATACCTTCAGCTTGTCGGTCGCCGCGATGGCTGCGTCTTTGTCCCGATACAATTCCACGATCTTCAGCTCCCGGTCCGGCAAAACCAGTCAGCTGCGGAAGGCGCAGCAGTTATGTCATCAGCGGGCAGGGCCAGCAACGGCTGCCCTTCCGTCCATCCTTCGGGCGCGAGTCCTTCTTGCGTAGAGACCGCCTGAAGCGCCCTGAGCAGGCGCAGCATTTCCTCTATCGATCGACCGACCGTATGCGGGTAGGTAGTAATCGCGCGAACGAGACCATCGGGGTCGATATAATAGGTCGATCGCATCGCCATGCTGTCGGAAGCGTCGTTGGCAATCATGCCATAGGCCCGCCCCACCGCCATCGACGGATCTTCGATAATCGGAAATGTGATTTCCACGCCAAACTGCTCCTGTAACGCGCGCACCCACGCGATATGGGAATAAAGGCTGTCAACGGACAGCCCCAGTAGCGCGCAATCAAGCGCCTCGAATTCCGCCTGCTGCCGTGCGAGCGCAACGAATTCAGTGCTGCAGACCGGCGTGAAGTCCGCCGGATGGGAAAAGAAGATCACCCATTTGCCGCGATAGTCTGAAAGCTTGACTTCGCCCCGCGTCGTGCGCGCCCTGAAATCGGGCGCCGCATCGCCCAGCCGCGGGCATCCGTTTCTTATATTTTCGGACGAATCCATCTTCACTCCCAAAAGTCTGTCGCTGCCACAGCCAAAATGCTTGACGCAATACTCATATTCAATTACACAGTTTATGTAAATAATAATTTATTGTGAGATTCCCGTGTCCGACTCAGCCCTTTCAAAAGCTCACGCACAGATAGACGCCGTTCAGAAAGGCGTTCCGGTCATCGAGGCCTTTTTCGACCCGGCCACCTTTACCGTGACCTATGTAGTGCATGATCCCGAAACCCGGCGGGCCGCCATTATCGACAGCGTGCTCGATTATGATCCGGCATCAGGCCGCACGTCGCATGCTTCGGCGGACAAGGTAATTGCTTATGCCGCCGAACATCAGCTCACGATCGACTGGCTGCTCGAAACCCATGCCCATGCCGACCATCTGTCTGCCGCCCCCTATCTCAAGGGCAAGCTGGGCGGTGCAATCGCCATCGGCGAGAATATCAAGACAGTGCAGCAGACGTTCGGCACATTGTTCAATGCCGAACCCGAATTTCGGCGCGACGGGTCCGACTTTGACCACCTGTTTGCCGATGGCGATCAGTTCAAGATCGGAAATCTTGACGTGACCGTTCTGCACGTGCCGGGCCACACGCCCGCCTGCATCGCCTATGTCATCGGCGATGCGGTGTTCGTCGGCGATACCATGTTCATGCCGGATTATGGCACCGCGCGGGCGGATTTTCCGGGGGGAAATGCGCGCCAGCTCTTCCGGTCGCTGCGCCGTATATTGGAGCTGCCGCCGCACACCCGGCTGTTCATGTGCCATGATTATCTGCCGCAAGGGCGCGACACCTATGTGTGGGAAACCACGGTCGAGGCCGAGCGCAAGAATAATATTCACGCCCATGACGGCATCAGCGAGGATGCTTTTGTCGCGATGCGCGAGGCGCGCGACGCGACGCTCGACATGCCGCGCCTGATCCTACCCTCTGTGCAGGTCAACATGCGCGCCGGGCACCTTCCCCCGGCGGAGGACAATGGCGTCGTCTATCTGAAGATGCCGGTCAACGCGGTATGATTTCAACTTTCCCATACGCGATTCCGGTGGAGGGGTTCACCGGGGGTCTGATGATCGGGCTCGCAGCGGCGCTTATGCTGTTGGGTCTCGGGCGTATCGCCGGAGTTAGCGGTCTTGCTGCTCGCGCTGTGGGAATTGCCGATGGCGGCGCGCCCCGCGTCGTCGCCATCGGATTCATTCTGGGTCTGCCGCTGGGCGGGCTCATCGTCGACCATATCGTTGGCGGGGTGTCGGCGCATTTTCCGACATCACCGATTCCGCTGGTCATTGCCGGGCTGTTTGTCGGTTTCGGCACGCGGTTGGGGTCAGGATGCACCAGCGGTCATGGCGTGTGTGGTCTCTCCCGCCTGTCGCGCCGGTCGATGCTGGCGACCGCGCTCTTTGTCGGGTCCGGGTTCGTAACGGTCGGTTTGCTGAGAGCGTTTGGACTGCTTTGAAAGGATCGTGAGATGAAAAATGTCGGAAATGCGGATCGCATCATCAGGCTGTTGATCGCCGTTGCGATCATCATAGCCTATGCGATGGGTGCAATCAGCGGTACCACCGCCGTTATCCTCGGGGTTGTCGCAGCTGTCTTGCTGCTGACCGGCCTTGTCAGCTTCTGCCCAGCCTATCGATTGTTGGGCATCAACACTTGCAGAATGCCGTAATTGTGCAAATTCTGATCGCCTTGATATCTGGCGCGCTGTTCGGAGCCGGACTCCTATGGTCGGGCATGGGCGATCCGCAGCGGGTTCAGGGGTTTCTCGATATTTTCGGCGTATGGGATCCGACGCTCGCCTTCGTTTTGGCCGGCGCAATCCTGCCGATGGCTCTTGCCTGGATCATTCAGAAACGCATCGAAAAGCCTTTTGCCGATGCGCATTTCAGCTTGCCCGGTACGACGAAGCTGGATGGGAAACTGGCGCTCGGCGCGGTCTTGTTTGGCGTCGGTTGGGGCATCGGAGGGCTTTGCCCCGGCCCTGCCATCGCCGATCTCGCGATCATGCCGTCGTCGGCCGCCATTTTCGTTGCCGCGATGCTGGCCGGCATGGCCGTGCACCGGTTTGCACTAAAATAGAACATATCGGGACGAAAAGAGCCTGCATCGCCGGGCCGAGGAGGAAGTATGGATATCAAGCGACTGAACGACCGGTTCGGCGTTTCGCCCCAGATTCAGCCGGATGATATGCCTGCTATCATGCGGCATGGCTTTCGCGCGATCATCTGCAATCGCCCGGACGGCGAAGAGCAGGAGCAGCCGCCAGCGTTGGAAATCGCCGACGCCGCGCGCGCTGCGGGCCTGGAATTCGCGCATATACCCGCTGTATCGGGTGCCCTGAGCGACGACAATGTGGTCGCGATGAAACAGGCGTTGCGGGAACTGCCCAAACCCGTGCTCGCCTATTGCCGGTCGGGTGCGCGTGCCGAAAAGCTCGGCGAGCTGGCAGGCGTGTTCGAGGGCGAAGAACGCGACGCGAAAACCTATGACGTCGTAATCGTCGGTGGCGGCAGTGCGGGCATCGCTACCGCCGCAAGCATCCTGAAACGCAATCGCGATATCCGCCTCGCCATCGTCGAACCGTCCGAAGTCCATTATTACCAGCCCGGCTGGACGATGGTGGGCGCGGGCGTGTTCACGCGAGAATTCACGCGCAGGCCGGAAGCGCGGCTGATCCCGCATGGTGCGGAATGGATCAAGGGGTCGGTGGACCGCTTCGATCCCGACAACAATCAGGTGACGCTGTGCGATGGCAGCGCCCTGTCCTACCGCGTGCTTGTTGCCTGCCCGGGCATCAAGCTTGACTGGGAGGCCATTCCCGGCCTCAAAGAGACCCTGGGTCGCAACGGGGTAACGTCCAACTACGGCTATGATCTGGCCCCCTATACTGAGGAGCTGGTGCGCAAGATGCGCAGCGGGCGGGCTCTCTTCACTCAACCGCCGATGCCGATCAAATGTGCGGGTGCTCCGCAAAAAGCGATGTACCTGTCGTGCAATCGCTGGGAGCGTGCTGGCGTCCTGAAAGACATTGATGTGCAGTTTCACAATGCCGGTGGAGTGCTCTTCGGCGTCGCAGCCTATGTGCCCGCATTGATGGAATATGTTGAACGTTATGGCGCGCACCTCAACTTCACCTCGAATCTTGTGGCGATTGACGGCGATGCCAAGGTCGCGACTTTCGAGCAAAAGCGGGACGATGAAACGTTCCGCGTCGAGGAAGCCTTCGACATGATCCACGTTGTGCCGCCCCAGACGGCCCCGGATTTTGTGCGGTCTAGCCCACTGGCCGCTTCCTCCGGTTTCATCGAAGTCAATGAGGCCACGCTGCGCCACACGCGCTACCCCAACGTCTTCTCGCTGGGTGATGCCTGCTCGGCCTCCAATGCAAAGACGGCCGCAGCTGCGCGCAAGCAGGCCCCCGTGGTCGCCGTAAATGCTCTTGCCGCGCTCAATGGGCAGGACCCGGTCGCCGACTATGACGGCTATGGAAGCTGCCCGCTCACGGTCGAACAGGGCAAGATCGTACTCGCCGAATTCGGTTATGGCGGAAAGCTGCTCCCCAGTTTCCCCAAATGGCTGATCGACGGCACGCGCCCCTCGCGCCTGTCCTGGCTGCTCAAGGATACGATCCTGCCGCCGGTGTACTGGCATGGCATGCTCAAGGGCCGCGAGTGGATGGTGAAGCCCCACCGGATCGACGGTTAGGCAAGGGGCCGCGCATGCTCGACATGTTTCAGTATTTTGCAGGCACGGCGAGCGGCGTGCTGGTCGGCTTTGTGCTGGGTCTGGTGGGCGGCGGCGGTTCGATCCTCGCCGTGCCGCTACTACTTTATTTCGTCGGCATTCGCGAACCGCACCAGGCGATCGGCACCAGCGCGCTGGCGGTCGCCGCCAATGCGCTGTTGGGCCTATGGAGTCATGCGCGCGCCAAGACCGTCAACTGGCGGTGCGGCGCTTTCTTCGCCGCGGCGGGCATCATCGGCGCCTTCGGTGGATCGACGCTGGGCAAGAGCATTGATGGTCACAAGCTGTTGTTTCTGTTTGCCATCCTGATGATCGTGATCGCGGGATTGATGTTCCGCGACCGCGGCAATGAAGGGGTCGAAGGCGCGCAATGCAACCGTGAAAACCTGCCCAAGGTATTGGGCTATGGCATCGGGACGGGCGCGTTTTCGGGCTTTTTCGGGATTGGCGGCGGGTTCCTGATCGTACCGGGCCTCATCGCCTCGACGTCCATGCCGATCCTGCGTGCGGTCGGCACCTCGTTGATTGCAGTCGCTGCATTTGGCCTGACGACCGCGATCAACTATGCGGCATCGGGTCTGGTCATCTGGCCGCTGGCAGGCCTGTTCATTCTGGGCGGTGTTGCGGGTAGTGTCGCTGGAACGAAAGCCTCCCGGCGGCTTGCATCGACGAAGGGAACGCTCAACAGCGTGTTCGCGGTCTTTGTGCTTCTGGTGGCGATCTATATGCTCTACCGCAGCTGGACGGATATGGCCTGAATTGAGGGCCTGAGTTGGGAATGCCCTGAGCTGGAGATTGAATTTTGGATACCCATGTCACGGCGCTCATCCTGGCTCGCGCGCAGTTTGCGTTCACTGTCAGCTTTCACTTCCTGTTTCCCGCCTTCTCGATCGGGCTGGCGAGCTACCTTGCCGTGCTTGAAGGCTTGTGGCTGAAAACCGGCAAAGGGGTATATGCCAATCT
>CAYGOH010000047.1:14055-14276 GCA_964351385.1 uncultured Sphingobium sp.
GTCCTATCAATTCGGCACAAACTGGTCGGTGTTCTCTGATAAGGCAGGGCCGGTTATCGGGCCGCTGATGGCCTATGAGGTGCTGACCGCGTTCTTCCTTGAGGCCGGATTTCTGGGCGTCATGTTGTTCGGCATCAACAAGGTCGGGCGCAAGCTGCATTTCGTAGCGACGCTTGCTGTGGCGGTGGGCACCTTCATCTCCGCCTTCTGAATATTGTCGG
>CAYGOH010000048.1:0-14137 GCA_964351385.1 uncultured Sphingobium sp.
GGTTTCAAGGCCCGGCTCACTGAAACAGCGCAAGGAAAAGAGCTGTAGCCCCATATTTTCGCAATGCATCAGCGGCATATACAGAAATGCCCGGCGCCGCGCCGCCAGATCGGCGTGATATCCCGCCGCAATCGCCGCCAACGCAAGGTCCAGCGCCAGCGGATCCGCAGCAAACGCCTCGGCTCGCCCGCGAAAGATGTTTCGCGAAAACTGATCGAGCACGATAATGGCGGCAAGCATGGCATTGCAGTCCTGCTGCCATCCCGCAGCGTCGGTCGCAAACAGCGCCTCACGCAGCGGAAGAAATCGATCGGCTATCCTCGCGTCGACCTGCTCGCTCTTTACAAAATGCGCAGCGTCATCAAGTTCCTGGAACCAGAAATCGAGAACGGCGTGTGCATCGGGAAGCGGATCAGTCACGGCAAAAGCTAGTCCCGCGCGCCCAGATCGCCCTGCCCCACGGTTCCGCTCGCCATTTCGAGCATGCGGTCGAGACTCTTCTTGGCCGCCAACCGCAGTTCCTCGTCCATCTCGATACGCGGTTCTAGATCGCGCAGCGCAATGTAGAGCTTCTCCAGCGTGTTGAGCGCCATATAGGGGCAGATATTGCAGTTGCAGTTGCCGTCCGCGCCCGGTGCGCCGATGAAGGTCTTTTCCGGCACCGCCTTTTCCATCTGGTGAATGATATGCGGTTCGGTCGCGACTATCAGCGTGTCACCCTCCATATCCTTCGCATATTGCAGGATCGCACTGGTCGATCCGACATGGTCGGCATGGTCGAGGATATAGGCCGGGCATTCCGGGTGCGCGGCGACCGGTGCGTCGGGATGCTGCGCCTTGAGCTTGAGCAATTCGGTTTCGCTGAACGCCTCATGCACGATGCATACGCCCGGCCAGAGCAGCATGTCGCGGCCCGTCTTGCGCGCAAGATACCCGCCCAGATGCTTGTCAGGGCCGAAGATGATCTTTTGTTCCGGTGGAATTTGAGAGAGAATCTTTTCGGCCGACGAACTGGTGACGATGATGTCGCTCAGCGCCTTCACGTCCGCCGAACAATTGATGTAGGTCAGCGCAATATGATCGGGATGTTCCTCCCGAAACGCCTTGAATTTGTCGGGTGGACAGCTGTCCTCCAGACTGCACCCCGCATCCATGTCCGGCAAGATCACGATCTTTTCAGGCGACAGGATTTTCGCCGTTTCCGCCATGAAGCGCACACCGCAAAAGGCGATAACATCGGCGTCGGTTTCGGCTGCCTTGCGCGAAAGCTCCAGTGAATCCCCGACAAAATCGGCCAAATCCTGAATTTCAGGCTTCTGATAATAATGAGCGAGGATGACCGCGTTGCGCTCTTTCCTCAGCCGATTGATTTCCGCCAGCAAATCCAGACCGGCGAGCGATCCGCCCATGCCATCACGCGCGTCCATTACCTTATTCCTCCTGCCCGGCGGCATGACCACCGCTGTCATGATCCTCATGTTTTTTCTCGTCCGCAAAACGAATGATCAGCTTCGTCTTGACCTCCGCATCGCGCAAGCGGGTAGCAAATGCGCGCTCGACCAGCTTGCGGGCCGCATCGCGCGCCATCCCCATCGGCGCATCGTCACGTGCCTGTTGCAGCAACTGGCCCAGCGCCTGCTTGCGCACATTTTTCAACACCGCACCCGCATCGCCAGCTTTCGTCCAGCTCTCACCATTAAAGCGGCGGATGCCGTCCTGGTCGAACACAGGTTCGGCCAATACCAACGCGGGAATAGTAACTGTCAGAGTTCCGGCTTCCTTGTCCCACACCGCGTCCTTGGGCTTGGTGTTGCGCATGTCGAGATCGTAACGGACCGTGCCCGGAATGATCACGAAATTCGGCACACCCCCGCTCTCGTCTGGGTTACCCTGTTTGACCGCCATCACAGCCATCAGGCGCGACGAGAAGACAGCGATCCGCCCTTGTTCCTTCAGAGCGGCCAGCCCCTCATCGGCAACGCGCGCGGCTTTTTCATCGGAATAGTTCTGCCAGTAATGAAACATGTAGAACGCGCCGCCAAAAGCCGCTGCGAACATCACGATGCCGATGACAATAGGGATGACCAGCTTCTTCATGACACGCTGCCGCTCCAGAGTTCGCCGTCGATGTGGCGGACAAGTCCGCGCGCCTGCATGTCCAGCAAATGCGCCAGAACGGAGCGCCCTGCCGCAGGGTGCAGGCGTTTATCCACGCCCTTATACATTTCGGCAACCATTGCCATGATGCCCTTGCCCTCTACCGCCGCGTTCAACTGACGCATGATCTGGCCCTCACGGCTTTTGCGATGCCCCATCATGCCCCTGACCAGCCGCTGCGGCGCTTCGACCGCCTCGCCATGAGCTGGGTAATAAATGGCATCGTCGCGGCCAAGCAGCTTTTGCAAGGAACGCATATAATCCGCCATGTCGCCATCGGGTGGGGAAACGACGCTTGTCGACCAGCCCATTACATGATCCCCGGTGAAAAGCGCCTTTTCCTCACGCAATTCATAACAAAGGTGGTTCGAGGTATGTCCGGGCGTCGCGACCGCCTCAATCGTCCAGCCATCGCCCGCGACATGAGCCTGATCAGCCAGTATGTCGTCCGGGCGATATTCCGCATCGAACGCCGCATCCGCACGGGGGCCGTCATCATCCAGCGTCAGCGGCGCACACCCGATAATCGGCGCACCTGTAAGCGCCGCCAAGGGTCCCGCTGCTGGGCTGTGATCACAGTGCGTATGCGTGCACAGGATGGCCCGGACGGGATTGGCGCCGATAGCGGCGATCAGCGCGTCGAGATGCGCATTATCGGCCGGACCCGGATCGACAACCGCAACATCGTCGCGCCCGATCACATAGCTTTGCGTCCCACTATAGGTGAAAGGAGACGGGTTAGGTGCCAGCACCCTACGGACCAAGGGCGACAGGCGCATGGCCTCGCCGTTCGGAAACACATTCTTGTCACTTTCCTGATCCATATAATCTCTGTGCCGATCTGCCCGGAATATTCAAGGTTGGCCGCGTCAGTCAGTACAAAAACCCCGAAAATTGTCGGAGAAATTTACAACTCAAATGGTCGTTAGATAGTCGTTAACCAGCATAAGTGCTGTGAAACTGCCAAAACGCAAATTTGGCACGATGGATGCGATGTTACCGGTACCTACCCTGCTTGCCCCCCGGGGGATGCAGTTGGCAAGTCTCCGCCGCGCATCCCCCACCGGGACAAACCCATTCCACAAAGAACGGTGCAGAGCCTATCCCGCGCGCGCGACGCCTGTATCGGCGAAGAGCTGCTCCAGTTCGCCGGCTTCATACATCTCCATCATGATGTCACTGCCGCCGACAAATTCACCCTTCACATAAAGCTGCGGTATGGTCGGCCAGTCGGAATATTCCTTGATGCCCTGGCGAACTTCCTGGTCCTGAAGCACGTCGACGCTCTCATAATCGACGCCAAGATGGTCGAGAATCGCAATCGCACGGCTCGAAAAACCGCATTGCGGGAACAGCGGCGTACCCTTCATAAACAGCACGACACCATTGCCTGTGACAATCTGCGCGATGCGCGCCTGGGTTCCCTCATTCATTATGTCTCGGCTCCTGCGGCAATTTGGTCTTGTCGAACTTTAGGTGGGAACCCCGGTGGTCAGTTGCAAGGCGTGAAGAACGCCGCCCATGCGTCCTCCCAGCGCGGCATAGACTGCCTGATGCTGTTTTACGCGGCTTAGCCCGCGGAAACTCTCCGCGCTCACCTTTGCGGCATAATGATCGCCATCCCCGGCGAGATCGGTGATTTCAACCTCGGCATCGGGTATCGCGTCACGGATAAGGTCGGCAATTTCCTCGGCAGCCATGGGCATGAGCGTGTACCTGTTATTGGGGTTCGATGAACATGCGGCGGGCAATGACCGCCTGCTCTTCAAGAGCCGCACGGATGGTCGCTTCATCGACATCCACGCCAGCGCTGGTGAGGTCACCGACCAGCTTGCGGATTACATCCTCGTCACCGGCTTCTTCAAAGTCCGCCTGCACAACAGCCTTCGCATAGGCGTCTGTTTCAGCGGCATTCAGCCCCATCTTGGCGCCGGCCCACTCGCCGAGCAAACGGTTGCGACGGGCAGTGATACGGAACTGCATCTCTTCGTCATGGGCGAACTTCGCTTCGAACGCGCGTTCGCGATCCTCAAAATTTGTCATATCTGAATGGCCTCAATAGCGTTTATGGTCATGGTCTAAAATAGGCGTCGCCCGTCGTTCAGGCAAGCGCAGGCGTCAACCACGGCTGATCCTTCGCCCGCTTTTCCTCATAGCTGCCGATAGCATCCGTGTTTTCGAGCGTCAGGCCGATCTCGTCCAAACCACCGAGCAGGCAAAACTTGCGGAACGGGTCGATATCGAAGGTGAAACGGTCCTGAAACGACGTTGTGACGGTCTGCGCCTCCAGGTCGACGTGGATCGGGTCTGTCAACGCCACTTCCATCAACCTGTCAATCGCATCCTGCGGCAGGACAACTGCCAAAATCCCATTCTTAAAGGCATTGCCCGAAAAAATATCGGAAAAGCTGGGCGCGATCACCACATTGACGCCCATATCGGTCAGTGCCCATGCCGCGTGCTCGCGGCTGGACCCGCACCCGAAATTATCGCCGGCGATCAGAATCGGGCTGCCTGCATAAACTGGGTTGTCGAACACATTGCCCGGCTGCTGGCGCATCGCCTCGAAGGCGCCAACACCGAGACCGGCGCGACTGGTGCCTTTGAGCCACTTTGCCGCGATGATCATGTCGGTGTCGACATTCTTTACACCCAGCGGGTACGCACGACCCTCAACGGTTTTAATCGGTTCCATCAGCGAGTGGCCTCCATCCCGGTATCCGGAGCACTCTCGTCCGCCGCCCGACTTAGCGTCGCCGCAAGGATCGCACTCGCCAGCGCACCTGCCGCCAGCGCCCAGAAAAACACTTTCATGCCGTCTCTCCAGCAAATTCTCTTATGTCGGTGAGATGCCCTGTAATTGCAGCGGCTGCCGCCATTGCTGGGGAAACCAGATGCGTGCGCGATCCCGGCCCCTGCCGCCCCATGAAGTTGCGGTTCGATGTCGACGCACAGCGCTCACCGCTGGGAACCTTGTCCGGGTTCATCGCGAGACACATAGAGCATCCCGGCTCTCGCCATTCGAACCCGGCATCGATAAAGATTCGATCCAAACCTTCTGCTTCGGCCTGCGCCTTGACCAGACCGGAACCCGGCACGATCAGCGCCTGTTTGATGCGGCTGTCGACCTTGCGGCCTTTCACGACCTGCGCCGCCGCGCGCATATCTTCGATCCGGCTGTTGGTGCAACTACCGATAAAAACATGCTGGACGGTGACGTCCTGAATCGGCTGACCAGCGGTAAGCCCCATATATTCCAGCGCCTTTTCGGCCGCCGCGCGCTTTGACGGATCGGCAAAGCTCTCCGGCGCGGGTATCACCCCTGTGATCGGTACGACATCTTCAGGACTGGTGCCCCAGGTTACGCTAGGCACGATATCCGCTGCGTCAATGACGACGGTGCGGTCAAAAGTCGCGCCCTCATCCGTGACCAGCGTTTTCCAGTAGGTTACCGCCGCGTCCCAATCTGCCCCTTTGGGCGCCATGGGACGCCCCTTCAAATAGGCAAATGTTTTCTCATCCGGCGCAAACAGGCCCGCACGTGCACCGCCCTCTATCGACATGTTGGATACGGTCAGGCGTCCTTCAATCGACATTTCTTCGAAAACGCGCCCACGATATTCGATCACATGGCCGGTGCCGCCAGCAGTTCCGATAACGCCGATCACATGCAAAATCACATCTTTCGGCGTGACGCCGGGGCCAAGATCGCCTTCGACCCGGATTTCCATTGTCTTGCTGGGCTTCAACAGCAATGTCTGCGTCGCAAATACATGCTCGACTTCGCTGGTGCCGATACCGAATGCCAATGCGCCCAGCGCACCGTGCGCCGCGGTATGACTATCGCCACAAACCAGTGTCGTGCCGGGGAGAGTGAAGCCCTGTTCCGGCCCGACAACATGGACGATGCCCTGCCCAATATCGGTAGCACCGATATATTTTACACCGAATTCCGCAGTATTGCGTTCCAGAGCAGCCAATTGCTCGGCGCTCTCCGGATCTTTGATCGGTAGCCGGTTGCCCGCGGAGTCGATACGGGCCGTGGTCGGCAGATTGTGGTCCGGCACGGCCAGGGTGAGGTCTGGCCGGCGAACCCTGCGTCCCGCCATGCGCAAGCCCTCGAACGCCTGCGGGCTCGTCACTTCATGGATGAGATGCCGGTCGATATAAATGAGGCATGTTCCATCGTCCCGCCGATCGACGACGTGGGCGTCCCAGATTTTTTCGTAAAGCGTACGCTGCTGTGTCATGCCGGCGTCCATAGCGCCCTCGCCGCAGTAACGGAAGCCAGAAAGACCGGTAGCCCGAATTGGGCACTGCGCAGCTTACCCGGCCTGTTCCAGAATCCGCTTCGCCTGTTTGAGATGAGGCGCATCGATCATCTTGCCGTCAAGCTGAATGGCGCCTACTTCGGGATTTTCCGCAAATGCCTGGACAATCGCCCGCGCGCGCGCGATCTCGGCGTCGGTCGGGGTGAACGCCGCGTTGATCGCCGGGACCTGTGATGGATGAATCGCCATCATTCCGGTAAAGCCGTCTCGTCTACCCCGGGCGGCATAAGTGGCCAGCCCTTCCAGATCACTGATCGCGGGATAGACGGTCTCAATTGCCGCAACGCCTGCGGCATGCGCGCCGAATAATGTCAACGCGCGTGCGACTTCATACGGCGCGGTATAACTGCCGTCATCGTTTCGCGCCGTGGACGCGCCGATCGCCGCCGGAAGGTCCTCGGCGCCCCAAGTCAGACCCGCAAGACGGTCTGCCACTTCGCCAAAGCTGCCGATCTGGAACAAGGCCGCAGGCGTTTCGGTGGCGATCGGGAGTACCGGCACAACATTGTCCCCCATCAAACCGACAATCGTTCGGATGTCCCCAGCGCCCTCCGCCTTGGGATGCATGATCATATCCGGCTTGCCCGGCAGGACCGCGTCAAGGTCAGCCTGCGTCATCCCGCTATCGAGCGGATTGACGCGCACGATCACGACAACCGGGCGCTCGCCACGCAAATAGTCGAGCGTCGCCTTGCGCGCGTCGGCCTTTTTCGACGTAGCGACCGAATCCTCCAGGTCGATGATAATGGCGTCCGCGCCGCTGGCCGCCGCCTTGGCGAACCGTTCGGGCCGGTCGCCCGGCACGAACAGCAGAGATCGAAGACTCATGGCTTGCCCTTCAACAGCGCGCTGCGCAGGCATTCACAAACGACCTCGTCGCGCTGGTTCAGCATCTGGTGCTTCCATGTAACGATACCTTGACCGGGACGCGACTTGCTCGGGCGAATATCCGTCACCTCACTGGTCGCACGCAACGTATCGCCGATTGCTACGGGCTTTGGCATCATCAGCTTGTCATAACCGAGATTGGCGACCAGCGTACCGAGCGTGGTTTCACCGACACTCAGCCCGACCATCAGGCTGAAGGTGAAGGTCCCGTTCACCAGGATCTGCCCGAACTCGCTTGCCTTCGCGGCTTCGACATCGAGATGAAGCGGCTGCGGATTATGCGTCATCGTCGTGAACAGCAGATTGTCGGTTTCCGTTACCGTGCGCCGGATCGGATGTTCGATCGCTTCGCCAATCTGCCACTCATCGAAATATTTACCCGTCATGCGGCAGCCTCCCCGTTAGGGTCAATCAGCACCAACAACGCCTCGACCTCGACCTGCGCACCTGCAGACGCATGGAGCTCAGCAACCACCCCGTCGAACGGCGCGGTCAGCGTATGCTCCATCTTCATCGCTTCCAGTGTCATAAGCTTTTGACCCTTAGTTACTTTGTCACCGGACGCAACATCGACGGCAATCACACGACCCGGCATAGGTGCGAGAACGGCGCCATCGCCCACATGTCCGCCAACACCTCCTTCGGCGCGCCAATGTTCGAGCCTCCAGACCTGCCCGCCTTCCGCCACCAGCGCCGTGGCTAACGGAGCTGCGCTTCCTGGACCTTTCAGAGGCACATCAACGGATGCGCCGTCGAGCAGGAAGCGGGCACTCGATCTATCTGTCGCGTTCAGCCGGAAACCCGACAAGAGCGATCGCGGCACCATCGTCATGGCCGCTTGCGTCAAGGCGCGATCCGACGGATGAGCAGGCGGCAGCAGCGCATCGCCCTCCCGCGCGATCAGGCCGGTATCGACCGCCCCGCTCGCAAAGTCCGGATGCGCCAGCGCCCTGACCAGAAATCCCGCATTGGCGCGCACCGGCCAGACCGCGCTATCCTCCAGCATCGCGGAGAGGCACGCAATCGCATCTGCGCGCGTCGCGCCATGGGCAATGACCTTCGCGATCATCGGGTCGTAGAAGGGCGAGATTTCCGCTCCTTCGGTAACGCCGGTATCGATGCGCCCACCCTCTCCCGCTTCCAGGTGAAACAGGTCGAGCGTGCCGGTGCTGGGCAAAAAGCCCTTGGCCGGGTCTTCGGCGTAAAGCCGCGCTTCCATCGCCCAGCCGTCGATCGAAAGCTCTTCCTGCGTTTTGGGCAAAGGCTCTCCGCTTGCCACGCGCAGCTGCCACTCGACCAGATCCTGCCCCGTGATCTCTTCGGTAACCGGATGCTCCACCTGGAGCCGGGTGTTCATTTCCATGAACCAGATGCGGTCGGCGCGCAGGCCCTCCGATGCATCTGCGATAAACTCTATCGTTCCCGCACCGACATAGTCGACCGCCTTCGCCGCCGCGACGGCAGCTGCGCACACGCTTTCCCGCGTTTCCGCATCCATCCCCGGCGCAGGCGCCTCTTCGATCACCTTCTGGTGGCGGCGTTGCAGCGAGCAATCACGCTCAAACAGATGCACCACATTGCCATGCGTATCGCCGAACACCTGCACCTCGATATGGCGCGGCGAGAGAATATATTTCTCGATCAGAACACGGTCGTCGCCAAAGCTGGATGCCGCCTCGCGTTTGCAACTGCCCAGCGCATCGGCGAAATCGGCAGCGACCTCGACCCGGCGCATTCCCTTCCCACCGCCGCCGGCCACCGCCTTGATCAACACCGGATAGCCGATGGCATCCGCTTCGGTCTTTAGGCGGTCGGGCGACTGGTCCTCGCCCAGATAGCCGGGCGTCACGGGGACGCCCGCCGCAATCATGCGCTCCTTGGCCGCGTCCTTCAGGCCCATCGCCGTAATGCTGGCGGGCTTGGGGCCAACCCAAATGAGCCCGGCATCGATCACCGCTTGCGCGAACTCGGCATTTTCGGAGAGGAAGCCATAGCCGGGGTGAATGGCTTCAGCCCCTGTCTTTTTGGCCGCGGCGATGACCTTCTTTCCCACAAGATAGGAGTCGCGCGCGGGCGATGGCCCGATATGAACGGCCTCATCGGCATGCCGTACATGCAGCGCATTTGCATCGGCATCCGAATAGACGGCGACCGTGCGGATGCCCATCCGGCGCGCGGTACGGATGATGCGGCAGGCAATTTCACCACGATTTGCGATCAAAAGAGATTTCATTTTCTGGCTCCAGCGTGCCCATGATGAGGGCTCATCGTCTTATCGGCACGGCCTGCCGTCGAGATACGCAAACCGCGCATCGGTTCATCGACAGCGCGTTGACAGACCCGCTGACGAGGGAAATCATCCCGTCCAACGGTTCTGGGAATCAAAGGTTTTTGGCCATGAAAAAATTTGCGCGTATCGCTATATCCATTCTCGCCGGTTACGCTTTCGCACCAGCGTCGCATGCCGCAACCATGCTCAGCACCGGCAGCTATGCGGCAGGAGAATTTGTTCAGGTTTTTGGATCGACAAACACGGGACCCGGCAAATACCGGTTCGACATCCAGTTTTCGACGACGCCCAATTATGTCTATGGCTATGCCGAGAAAACGACAGTCACCAACTTCTACTGCAGCGACCCGTCGATCTCGCCGGGCATTTTTTATTGCGGCGGCGACGACGTGCCGACGCTCTATGATTTCATGCCGAGCGGTCCGACCCTCTATTCCGCCACAGTGACGGTCGCGCCGCCAAGCTCCACGCCATTTTTGAGCGACCCGATCGTTCGCTACGATGACTTCGAAACCTGCTGCACCTATCAATTCGACTTCGACAGCAGCAGTGCGGGAAGCTATATTTTCTCGGTGAGCGCAGTGCCGGAGCCCGCCAGTTGGGCACTGATGATTATGGGGTTTGCGGCGGCAGGAGTGGCCATGCGCCGGAAGGCACGGCGGGCGTTTCAGCCCTGTGGCGTCAGCGCGGCATAGGGCAAGTCGTCCGGTCACATCCGGAACACCCCAAATCTGGGAGCCTCCGGAATGGGAGCGTTAAGGCAGGCTGCAAAGGCGAGGCCAAGGACGTCTCGCGTTTGCGCGGGGTCGATGACCCCATCATCCCACAGCCGCGCCGTGGCGTGATAGGGGTTTCCCTCATCCTCATATTTCTGCCGGATCGGCCCCTTGAACGCCTCCGCTTCCTCCGGTGTCCATTTGGCTGCGTCGCGATGCACTGTCGCCAGCACTGAGGCCGCTTGCTCTCCACCCATCACCGAGATCCGCGAATTGGGCCAGGTGAACAGGAAACGTGGGCTATATGCGCGCCCGCACATGCCGTAATTGCCTGCGCCAAAGCTGCCGCCGATCAGCACCGTGACCTTGGGCACGCTGGCCGTTGCCACGGCAGTCACCAGCTTCGCACCGTTCTTGGCGATCCCCTCTGCCTCATATTTGCCGCCGACCATGAAGCCGGAGATGTTTTGAAGGAACAGCAAGGGAATGCGCCGCTGACAGGCAAGTTCGATAAAATGCGCGCCCTTGACCGCGCTCTCACTGAACAGAACGCCGTTGTTGGCCAGGATCGCCACCGGCATGCCCCAAATATGCGCGAAACCGCAGACGAGCGTGGTACCGTAATGCGCCTTGAATTCATGGAATTCGCTGCCATCCACCAGCCGCGCAATAACCTCGCGCACGTCATAGGGCGCACGCACATCGTCGGGGATTATACCGTACAGCTCTTCAGCATCATATTTGGGTGGGCGCGGATCGGCCATGTTGATGTCCGGCGCGCGATCCTGCGGCAAGCTGGCAACAATGTCCCGCACGATGGTCAGAGCATGCTCGTCATTCTCGGCGAGATGATCGACAACCCCGGATTTTTTCGCGTGTAGGTCGCCGCCGCCCAGATCTTCGGCGCTGATCTCCTCACCGGTCGCAGCCTTCACGAGCGGCGGACCGGCCAGAAAGATGGTGCCCTGATTGCGCACGATAACGCTTTCGTCCGACATGGCGGGCACATAGGCTCCGCCCGCCGTGCAGCTTCCCATCACGCAGGCGATTTGCGCGATGCCCTTGGCGCTCATATTCGCCTGATTGAAAAAGATGCGCCCGAAATGATCGCGGTCTGGAAACACCTCGGCCTGATTGGGCAGGTTCGCGCCGCCGCTATCGACCAGGTAGATGCAGGGCAAATGGTTGGCTTCGGCGATCTCCTGCGCGCGCAAGTGCTTCTTCACGCTCATCGGGTAGTAGGTGCCGCCCTTCACCGTCGCGTCATTGCACGCGATCATCACCTGCCGGCCGGAAACGCGGCCAATGCCAGCGATGATACCCGCGCCCGGAACCTCGCCTTCATACATGTCGCATGCTGTCAGCTGGCCGATTTCAAGGAAAGGCGAACCGGGATCGAGCAGTTTTTCGACACGGTCCCTCGGCAGCAGCTTGCCGCGCGATACATGCCGCTCGCGCGATTTTTCGTTGCCGCCCAAAGCAGCTTGCGCGACCTTCGTCCGCAATTCGTTCGCCAGCGCGCGATTATGCTCGGCGCGCGCCTGCGTTGCCGGATCATCCGCGCGATACATGCTGGTGAGAACAGGACCGTTCATTTGATTGCCTTTTTGCGAATGAGGTAACGGTACACGCCGTTGCAGTTGATCAGGAGCAGGCCGACATTCTGCCAACCTATGCCTTCGCTATCGGGCTGGAGAAAGCCCCAGGATATAAGCGCGATGGAGCTGGTCACGAACAGCACAAACGCCCATCCGGTCACGCGCCGGCCGAAATCCATCGACACAATAAGCGCCGCCAGCAGGGCCGCGCCCGCGCCGTAATATTGCACTATATCGAGTGCGTTTTCACTCATGCGCCGATCAGCTCCCGGCCAATCAACATCCGCCGGATTTCATTGGTTCCCGCACCGATATCGAGCAGCTTGGCGTCCCGCATATACCGCTCCACCGGCCAATCCTTCGTATAGCCCGCCCCGCCCAGTGCCTGCACCGCTTCATTGGCGACCTTCACCGCGTTTTCGCTGGCGTAGAGGATTGCGCCGGCGGCATCGTAGCGCGTGGTCTTCCCGGCATCGCATGCCCGCGCGACGGTATAGACATAGGCGCGCGCGCTATTGAGCGCGACGACCATGTCGGCAACCTTTGCCTGCATCAGCTGGAACGCGCCTATCGGTTTACCGAACTGTTTGCGCTCACGAACATAGGGCAGAACGACATCAAGGCAGGCCTGCATGATGCCGAGCTGGATGCCCGCCAATACGGTGCGTTCATAATCGAGGCCGGACATCAGCACCTTTGCGCCGCCATTGAGCGGACCCATCACGTTGCCTTCCGGCACTTCACAATCGTCGAATACCAGTTCCGCAGTGGGGGACCCGCGCATGCCGACCTTTTCAATATGCTGGCCGATCGAAAAACCCTTCATGCCCGGTTCGATGAGGAATGTCGTAATACCCTTCGACCCTGCATCCGGTTCGGTCTTTGCGTAAACGACCAGCACATCGGCATAGGGCGCGTTGGTGATCCAGAATTTTGTGCCGTTGAGGATGTAGCGATCGCCCTTTTTTTCAGCCTTCAGTTTCATCGAAACGACGTCGCTGCCCGCGCCCGCTTCGGACATGGCGAGCGACCCGACATGCTCACCCGAAATCAGCTTAGGTAGATACCTTTTTTTCTGCTCGTCACTTGCCCAACGGCGGATCTGGTTGACGCACAGATTGCTGTGCGCACCATAGCTGAGGCCGATGGAAGCGGACGCCCGCGCGACTTCTTCCTGCGCAACGACATGTTCGAGATAACCGAGGCCAAGGCCGCCCCATTCTTCCTCAACCGTGATGCCATGAAGGCCCAGATCGCCCATGGCTGTCCACAGTTCATCGCGCGGGAACCAGTCTTCGGCGTCCACTCTGGCAGCCAATGGCGCGATTTGTTCGCGAGAGAAACGTTCCGTGGTTTCGCGGATCATGTCCGCCGTTTCGCCAAGCGCAAAATCCAAATCCGACATCATTCTCTCCCGATCGCTGGGCGCGATCCTACAACGATGCCCGACAAAAGGAAAATTGAAATAAATCCGGATATATCATAGATGGTATCTATGATGGAACGCTATCTTCTGCGCTATTTCCTGAGCGTCATCGACCAAGGCAACTTTTCCAAGGCCGCAGCCCATTGCCATGTGTCGCAACCCACGCTGTCCGCGGGCATCGCAAAGCTGGAGCGCGACCTGCGCAAACCATTGTTCCACAGGACCAATCGGCGCGTCGAACTGACCGAGGCCGGTGCGCGGCTTGCCCCGCTCGCCCGCCGGATCGAGGCGGAATTCGCGCAGGCCGAACGGGAGGTCGCCGATTCAACCCACAGCGACATGATCCGCATCGGCATTCTGATAACGACACCGACCCGATGGACAGAAACCCTGCTGGCGGAAAATGCGGCCAGCATCGGCAATGAGCGGATCGAGATTATCGAGGGTCGAGAGCGCGACATCGCCGACCGCCTGACGCGAGGCCGCATTGACGTGGCGCTGACCGTGATCCGCGAGGGCGACGACCGGTTCAAAGCCGTACCATTGCTGACGGAACCTTATGGCATGGCCTTGCCGCGAAACCACAGGCTAGGGGATCGGCGGGCCGTGGCGCCCGAAGAACTGCTCGGCGAAACCATGATCGTCAGGCGGCAGTGCGAAATGCTCCCGGAAACCAGCCGCTTTTTCACGGCGCATGGCGTTCGGCCTTTCTTTTCGGCGCGTCCGGCCGA
>CAYGOH010000049.1:0-6118 GCA_964351385.1 uncultured Sphingobium sp.
GCTCCATGTGTACGCTCCACTCCAACAGCCCGCGCGAATGCCTGGGCCGTATGGAAAACATGATCCTGATGGGCGACATCAAGATCCCGAAGGAAGCCATTTCCAAGCAGATTGCCGACTCCGTTGACCTGATCGTTCAGGTGAAACGTCTGCGCGACGGTTCGCGCCGCGTCACCAACATCACCGAGGTAATCGGGATGGAGGGCGAGGTCATCGTCACGCAGGAGCTGTTCAAGTTCGAATATCTGACCGAGGACGATCAGGGCAAGATTGTGGGCGAATACCGCTCGATGGGCTTGCGCCCCTATACGCTTGAAAAAGCGCGCAGCTTCGGCTTCGATCAGGCGCTTCTGGAAGCCTGCCTCTAAAACAGAGCATAATTTCGGGCCGGGATTGTCTCGATTTCCTTTTCGCGTAAAATTCGGCGAAACAAGGAGAGACTCTCATGCGCCCCATCCCCCTCGCCGCCCTGACGGCATTTGCCATTCTGTCCTGCTCTGCATCGCCGGTTGCGCTTGCCAATCATCATGAAGAGCAGCCGGCTTCTGCGATCGAACAGGCGGTCGCCAGCCCCGCTCGTTCGGCGAAAAACAAGGCGCGCGATGCCTATCGCCACCCGTCCGAGACTCTTGCCTTCTTCGAGGTTGAGCCGGACCAAACAGTTGTGGAATTCATCCCCGGCGGCGGCTGGTATACGGAAATACTCGGCCCGCTGTTAAAGAACGAAGGCACGCTTTATCTGCTGCAATCGGCTTCCGGGGTCGAGAGCCTGAGCGCCAAAATCACCGCTGATCCCGACGCTTATGGCAAGCCGGTAGTTACCGCCTGGCCTGAGACGAAGGGCGCTATTCCGGCGGGCAGCGTCGACACCGTCCTCACCTTCCGCAATGTCCATAACCTTGTCATGCGAGACGTTGCCGAGCAGACATTCGCGAGCTTCTTCACCATGCTGAAGCCAGGCGGCGTATTAGGGGTTGTCGATCATCGGTTGCCGGATAGCAGCGACAGCGCATTGGAAAAGAGCAGCGGCTATCTAAAGCTTTCGACCGTCAAAAAACTGGCCGAAGATGCCGGCTTCGTTCTGGAGGCACAATCCGAGATCAATGCCAATGCCATGGACACCGCAAACTGGGCGAATGGCGTGTGGACGCTTCCGCCCACTCTCAAAAATGGCGAGACGGATCGGGAGAAATATCTCGCAATCGGCGAAAGCGATCGGATGACACTGCGATTCCGCAAGCCTGCATCCTGAGTTGTCGCCGCTGTATCTGCAGCTTCGTCGTGAAGAGCGCGTTGATCCGCTGACATATCCGGCTAAAGCGGACGCATGATCGCGAACACCCACGAAACTCGTCCACTTTATGCGCTCGGGTTTCGTTTGGCTGCGATGGTCATGCTTGCCGTTATGTTTGCGAGCGTGAAGTGGCTGAGCGGCCATGGCGTTCATATCGTCGAAAGTCTGTTCTATCGCCAGTTGCTGGCGTTGCCTGTGCCGATCGTCGCGATGATCATGGCCGACGGCCTGTCGATGACTCGCACCAAACGCCCCGGCGCACATGTGAGCCGCACCCTCTTGGGCCTGACCGGCATGGTGTTCAACTTTGGAGCGGTTATTCTCTTGCCCTTGGCAGAGGCGACGACAATCGGGTTTACGGTACCGATTTTCGCTACGATCCTGTCGGTCATCTTTTTGGGCGAACGTCCGGGGGTTCACAGGTGGGCCGCCATTTTTATCGGATTTCTGGGCGTTGTCGTAATAATTGGTGCACCGGGCCATTTTGACCTGCCATGGCTGGGGTTCATCGTGGCGCTGACCGCTGCCATACTCACGTCCTGCATCACCTTGTTGCTGAGACAGATCAGCAGCACTGAACACCCAACCACCACGGTTTTCTATTTTTCTGTGCTCTCGCTCCCCATTTTGGGCGTCGGCATGCTGTATTTCGGCAAGATGCACGATGCACAGACCTGGGCCGTAATCATCCTGCTGGGAATATCGGGCGGGCTGGCCCAATTGTTCATGACCTCGGCGCTCCGTTGGGGGCCGGTGTCGCTGGTGCTGCCGATGGATTATTCGTCGCTGCTCTGGTCAACCTTGCTCGGCTGGGCGCTGTGGCAGCAATGGCCGGGACCGGGAACATGGATCGGCGCGGTCATTATCGCGATGAGCAGCCTCTACATCGCATGGCGCGAACGGGTGCGGCATCGCGAGCTGGTCAACAGGGGCGTCTCGGTCAGCTGAGCCGGTAG
This sequence comes from uncultured Sphingobium sp., assembly GCA_964351385.1. GTDB lineage: Bacteria > Pseudomonadota > Alphaproteobacteria > Sphingomonadales > Sphingomonadaceae > Sphingobium. Next base: position 2,251 of record CAYGOH010000049.1, read on the forward strand.
ACAAGCGTGAGATTATTGGCGGGCATCGGATAGAGCGCCGTACGCATGAGTCCCCGACCCGCTGCCGCCGCATCGATATCCGCAACCGCCCGAATGCCGAATCGCGCATCGCGGGCGCGCAATTGCGCGTCAAAGGCCAGATTACTGGGCGCGGTTTCGACTTCGGCCTGAAGAAACGGCCCATAAATTATGAGCGGCGCGCCCGGACCGAGCAGCCGCGTTGCGCCATCGAGCAGCCCCAATGTCGCCTCCCATGGGCTGATATGCGTCATGTTGATGCATAATAAGGCATCGGCACGGGTAATCGGCCAGTCCGGAGACGATGCATCGACATCGAGCGGCGTCGCGACGTTGGTCAGCCCGGCTTCGGCCGCCCACGCCATGATCGACTTGCGCGCGACGGGGTCCGGGTCCGACGGCTGCCAGTGGATATCCGGAAAGCGCTCGGCGAAATGGACGACATGCTCACCCGACCCGCTCGCAATTTCGAGCACAAGACCGGTTGCTGGAAGCTCTTCGGCCAAAATGCCGGCGATGACATCGCGATTGCGCGCCGTCGCGGGCGCGTGCCGCTTCACCGCGCCGTCGGCCTCACCGGCAAACCAGGGTTGCGGTCCTTTCACAGCCTACGCCTACTCCGCAGCCTCGACCTCGGCAAGCTCCGGCTCCTGCCAGACGAGTTTCGGCTTGCGTGCGGCCAGCGTCTCGTCAAGGCGGCGGCGCGGCGCATACCAGGGCGCGCCCTTCAGCGCCTCGTCCCCGGCCTTGGCGCGTTCCGCCACGCTGCGCAGCGCCATGATGAACTGGTCGAGCGCAGCCTTGCTTTCCGTTTCGGTCGGCTCGATCAGCATCGCGCCGTGCACGACGAGCGGGAAGTACATCGTCATCGGATGATAGCCCTCATCGATCAAGCCCTTCGCCACATCGAGCGTCGAAAAGCCCTCGGCCATGCCCTTGTCGCTGAACAACGCCTCATGCATGCACGGCCCGCTGCCGCCGAAGGGCGCATCGAGCACATCCTCCAAACTGCGCAGCACATAATTGGCGTTGAGCACCGCGTCCTCAGCGACCTGTTTAAGGCCGTCCGCGCCATGGCTCAGGATATAGGCGAGCGCGCGCGTGAACATGCCCATCTGGCCATGAAATGCGCACATGCGCCCGAAGCTCTGCGGCATTTCCGCGCCGACATTCTCCTCATCGATCAGGTGGATTGTACCGTCAGCCGTGCGGGCGGTGTAGGGCAGCGGCCCGAACGGTGCCAGCTCTTCGGACAGCACAACCGGCCCAGACCCCGGCCCACCGCCGCCATGCGGCGTGGAGAATGTCTTGTGCAGGTTGATATGCATAGCGTCGACCCCCAGATCGCCCGGACGCACCCGACCGACGATGGCGTTGAAATTCGCCCCGTCGCAATAAACGAACGCGCCCGCTGCGTGCACCGCATCAGCGATATTCTTCATATCGCGTTCGAACAGGCCGCAGGTGTTGGGATTGGTGATCATGACCGCCGCGACGTCCGGCCCCAGACGCCGTTTCAGCGCCTCAAGGTCAACACGCCCTTCCGGCGTTGCGGGGATATCTTCCACGGCATAACCGCAGAAAGCCGCTGTCGCCGGATTGGTGCCGTGCGCGCTTTCGGGCACCAGCACGACCGAACGGGCGTCACCGCGCGCCTCCAGCGCCGCGCGAATGCACAGCAGCCCGCATAGCTCCCCATGTGCGCCCGCCTTCGGCGTCATCGCAACGCCGTGCATGCCGGTCAGCTCAATCAGCCAGACCGCGAGCTGGTTGATTACGCCCAGCGCGCCTTGCACTGTCGATTGCGGCTGCAGCGGATGCACGTCGGCAAAGCCCGGCATGCGCGCGACCTTTTCATTGAGGCGCGGATTATGCTTCATCGTACAGCTGCCAAGCGGGAAGAGGCCAAGATCGATCGCGTAATTCTGGCGCGACAGGCGTGTATAATGCCGCACCGTTTCCTGTTCCGACAGGCCGGGCAAGCCGATGGACGCCGTGCGCTCCATCCCGCCCAGCCGGTTGGCAGCGGCCGGCGCTTCGGGCAAATCCACCCCGGTCCGTCCGGTATCGCCCAGTTCGAAGATCAACGGCTCTTCCAGCATCAATGCCCGGTTGCCGGTCGCGGTCGGCGGGCCTGCCATTTTAACAGCCTCGTTCATCTCGGGCTTCCATCCGCTCTGATTGATGGTCATGACAGCACCTCCTTAAGCGCGGCGCACAGCATATCGACATCCTCGTCCGTGCTGGTTTCCGTAACCGCAACGATCAGGCCGTTGGCGAGAGTAGCGGCATCGGGATAGAGCCGTCCGAGCGATACACCCGCGAGAATATTCCGATCAGCGAGCGTCCGGACCGTTTCCCGAGCATCCTTGTCGAGAATGACGGTGAACTCGTTGAAAAAATTGTCATTCAGCAGCTGCACACCGGGCACTGCCGAGAGTTTCTCCGCTGCCTGCACTGCCTTGGCGTGGTTCAGCATGGCAAGATCGCGCAGCCCCTTTTCGCCCAACAAAGTCATATGAATACTGAAAGCCAGCGCACAAAGCCCTGAATTCGTGCAGATATTGGAGGTCGCTTTCTCACGCCGGATATGCTGTTCGCGCGTGGACAGCGTCAAAACAAAGCCGCGCTTCCCTTCCGCATCCACTGTCTCTCCGCATAAACGCCCCGGCATCTGACGCACATATTTCTGTTTGCAGCCGAATAGACCCAAATAAGGGCCACCAAATTGCAAGCCGACGCCGAGCGATTGCCCCTCGCCCACCACGATGTCCGCGCCGAATTCGCCCGGCGCCTTGATAGCGCCCAAGGCTACCGGCTCGGTGTTCACCACCACCAACAGCGCGCCTTTCGCCTGCGCCGCCTGCGCGATTTCACCAAGGTCGGGTAAGCGGCCCAGAATATCGGGATATTGCACGACGACACAGCTCGTCTGGTCGTCTATCCGCGCGATCAGCCCCGCATTGTCGGGGTTCGGTTGAATCGCGGGCATTGCGCCCGCAATCGAATAATCGGTGACCTTCGCCATGGTCTTGACGACCTCGGCATAGTGCGGGTGAAGCGCGCCCGACAGCACCACGCGCTTGCGCTTCGTGATGCGCGCCGCCATCGCCACTGCTTCCCAGCAGGCCGTCGACCCGTCATACATGCTCGCATTGGCGACATCGCAACCATAAAGGCGCGCCACCTGCGTCTGAAACTCGAACAGCATCTGCAGCGTGCCCTGCGCGATCTCCGGCTGATAGGGCGTATAGGCGGTCAGGAACTCGCCGCGCTGGATCAGGTGATCGACCGAGGCGGGCACATGATGGCGATAGGCGCCCGCGCCCAGAAAGAAGGGGCCATCGCCGGCTGCCATATTCTTCCGCGACAGCGCGGCCATGTGCCGCTCAACCGCCATCTCGCTCGCATGATCGGGCAGGCCCGCAATCTTGCCGGAAAGACGCGCCTCGGCGGGAACATCGGCGAACAGATCATCAATGGTGGATGCGCCGACGACGTCGAGCATCTCGCGCCGGTCGGCGTCGGTCAGGGGGAGATATCTCATCAATCCGGTTTCCTCATGCTAAACCTCAGACGGACATAGTCGGCGCGCCAGACGCCGCCCTTTCCGCACATATCTTGCGGCAGGCGCGCCGCCGCCGCCCTGAAAATCCCATCGCGCGCTTCATCGGGCACGCCAATCGAGTCGAGATAGCCGCTGCGAAAGGTATGGAACCAACCCTCTGGCCCGGCGGGCAAAGGCGTTGGCCTGTCGATCAAGCGCGCGTCTATTTCGGTGAAGCCTGCCGCGCTGTAGATCGCTCCGAACGCCTCAACCGAGGGATACCATTGCTGGTCACTCGAAGGC
>CAYGOH010000049.1:6128-13992 GCA_964351385.1 uncultured Sphingobium sp.
CTGTACCCATTGGCAACCAGTTCCGCATTGAGCGCCGCGCGCATCTCCCTCACATTTCCGTCGCCGCCCATCTCGCCCACGAAGCGTCCGCCCGGCCTGAGCGCGCGAAACACGCCCGCCGCCACCGCCGCGCCATCGAGCATCCAGTGCAACACCGCATTGGAAAACACCGCATCGAACCGACTATCGAAGGCCAGTTTTTCACCATCCATGACCTGGGCATCGATGCCACGAGCGCGTGCCGCCGCGACCATGCTATCGGAGGCATCGACGGCGGTGACCATTGCGCCCGCGTCGATCAACGCCTGCGTCAACGCACCGTCGCCGCACCCCAGATCGAGGATATGCTCACCCGGACGCGGCGAGAGCAGATCGACCACCGGCATGCCGAGCGTGGGCACGAACGCGCCGTTGCGGCCATAATCAGCCGCATCCCATTTGCTCGAAATGTTGGGCGCGTTCATCGCGGTTGCGTCTCAGAGGCCTTCGACGAATTTTGCGTAGGCGCTCTCGTTCATTAGCGATTTCAGCTCATCGGGTGCGGACAGGCGCAGTTTGAAGAACCAGCCCTCATCCTCCGCATCGCTGTTCACCAGCGCGGGGTCTTCCTCCAGCGCGCTATTGGCCTCAACGACTTCCCCCGAAACCGGCGCGTAGACGTCTGACGCGGCCTTCACCGATTCGACGACGGCGGCATCGTCTCCCTTCTCGAAAGTCTTGCCCTCTTCAGGCAGCTCCACGAACACGATGTCGCCAAGCTGCTCCTGCGCATAGTCGGTAATGCCGACGGTCGCGATGTCGCCATCGACTTCAATCCATTCATGATCTTCGGAAAAATAACGGCTCATTGTGACCCTCCCTTCGGGGTTGCAGGTTGGCGATGATAGGTGTGCGGAACGAACGGCATCGGTGCGACGGTGGCGGCAATACGCTTGCCGCGCACTTCGATTTCGAGCGGTGTGCCGATCGCGGCATGCGTGGTGTCGACCCATCCCATCGCGATCGGCGCGCCGACGCTTGGCGCGAAACCGCCCGATGTGACCGTGCCGACCCGGGTGTTGCCCGCGAAAATCGCGGCACCCTCACGGGCAGGCAGACGCCCTTCTATAGCAAGGCCAACGCGTTGGAACGGAGCGCCTTCGGCCAGCTCCCTTGCCACGCGGGCATGGCCGATAAATCCGCCGCCCTCGCGACGCTTCTTCAAAATCGCAAAGCCCAGAGCGGCGCCAATCACGCTGATTTCTGGCGTCAGGTCATGGCCGTAGAGCGGCAGGCCCGCCTCCAGCCGCAGCGAATCGCGCGCGCCCAGGCCAATGGGTTTCACCTCCTCCATTGCGCACAGCGCATCGGCGAAAGCCTCTGCTGCCTCGGCAGGCAGGCTGATCTCGAAACCATCTTCTCCGGTATAGCCAGAGCGGCTGATCCACAGGCTGTGCCCGTTCCAGTCGAACCCGCCGCACTGCATGAAATAGAGCGCCTCAACGCCCGGTACGAGCCGCGACAGCGCCGTCACCGCCTCCGGCCCCTGCAGGGCGAGCAGCGCCTGCTCGTCCATCAGGTTGATCGTCACCTCATCAGGCAGATGTTCCAAAAGCCAGCCGATATCGTCATATTTAGTCGCGCCGTTGACGACCATATAGATGTCGTCGGGCCGCCGTGCGACCATCAGATCGTCGAGAATGCCGCCTTCTTCATCGAGCAGCATCGAATAGCGCTGACGCCCCGTGCCCAGCGACGCGATGCTGGCGGGGATGACGGCCTCCAGCGCGGCATCGACATCCTCTCCGGTGAAAGACAGCTGCCCCATATGGCTGACATCGAACAGGCCCGCATGCGCGCGTGTCCACAGATGCTCGGCCATGATGCCTTCATACTGGATCGGCATATGATAGCCGGCAAAGCCGACCATGCGTCCGCCTTGCGCACGATGCCATGCATCCAACGGCAACATGCCGAGTTCGATCTCGGTGCCTTCTTCAGTATTTTCAGTCTGTTGAGACTCGCTCATATCAGTACTCCGTAACAAGGCCGGACGGAGCCGTACGCCATTGACGTCACGAAACCCGCCGCCCCCTCTGTCACGGAACCTGAGAGCTTTGACCGCTTCGTGCCAATGGACACGTTCGGCTTACCCCTTCGGTGGAACGGCATAACCCGTTCGCTTTCCAGAGTGCCTGTTCAGAACGCGGTCCTTTGGCCTGAGAGTTTCCGGGGCGGTTGCTCCTTCGGCGGCCTGCGCTGATTGCTCAACGCCGACGCTCTCCCGCGTACTGGCCACAGCGAATCCTCGCCGTGGAGACCTCACTGCAATCGCTCAATGGTCCGAGGCTGTCAATCGACTCTCGCAAGCATGATGATCAAAGGGCCGGCAGGCTTCCGAAAATGGCCTCATATTGCCGTTCTGCAAAACGGTCGGTCATACCGGCAACATAGTCGCAGATATGCCGGCTGCGTTGTGGCTCCGCCAAATCGACCGCTTCGCGCCAACGCGGTCCCATCAGGTCCGGCTGCTCGCGATAGGCTGCAAACAGGCCGGAAACGATAGCAGTGGCACGCCGCGCCTCGGCCAGCTGCGACTCGTTGAGATACAGGTTTGCGTACATGAATTCGGAAAGCGCCCGCTCACGCTCGGCCATGGCAGCAGAAAATTCGACAAGCCTCCTGCCAGCACTGCGGGCATCGGCTACGGTTTCCACGCCTGCGTCCCTGATATTGGCCAGCGTGGTTTCGATCACATCATTAACCATCGTGCCGATCTGGTCACGGATCAGTTCACGTAAGAGCAGCCTCTCCTCCACATCCGGATAGCGCGCACGAACGGCATCCCAACCGTCGCGCACCAAAGGCACAGTGGCAATCTGCTCTATCGTCAGCATGCCCGCGCGCAGACCATCGTCGATATCGTGATTGTCATAGGCGATGTCATCCGCAATCGCGGCAACCTGAGCCTCCAGACTGGGCCAACTGTCCAAATCAAGCGCGAACATGGCGTCCAGCTCCCGCATCGCCCAATTGGGGTGGGCAACCGGGCCATTATGCTTGGCCAGCCCCTCCAGCATATCCCAGCTCAGATTGAGGCCGGAAAAGCGCGGATAGGGACTTTCGATCAGCATCAGCGTGCGCAGCGTATGCGCATTGTGATCAAACCCGCCAACGTCGGCCATCGCCTGCTCCAGCGCGTCTTCGCCCGCATGACCGAAAGGCGGATGGCCAATATCATGGGCGAGGCACAGCGCCTCGGTCAGATCTTCGTTCAGGCCAAGAGCGCGCGCGATCGTGCGGCCGATCTGCGCCACTTCCAGACTATGCGTCAGGCGGACACGATAATGGTCGCCGTCCGGCATGACGAAAACCTGCGTCTTGTGCCTCAGCCGCCGGAAGGCGATGGAATGAATAATCCGGTCACGATCGCGTTGAAACAGGTCGCGCGGCCCGCGCGTCGCCCCGCCCGGTTCGGAATGTAGACGGCCGCGACTAAGGTCTGCGCGACAGGCATAAGGCGCGGCGACGGACATCGCGCGCTACTCGCCTATTTTTTCGACAACTTCGCCTGCATCGGAACGCCAGACATAACCGTCGCTGCCAGCCTTGCGAACGGCACTTTCCACCTCTTTGGCTTTCGCCAGGTTGGAGAAGGGCCCGAATACGATGCGTTTCGTCTGGCCCATCTGCGCCCACCACGCGTCATATTTGGCGACGGCACTATACTCGCCTTTGATGCGGCGCACGGTGAAGGCATGGGCGGACTGGTTCCGCCCCACGCCCATCTGCACAAAATAGCGCGCCGGATTGTCGGCCAGCCGCTTGCGCTCTGCTTCGGCCTTGGCCTTTGCGGCGGCCTCGGCCTTGCGGCGGGCCTCTTCCTTGCGGGCCTTTGCCTCCTCGGCTTCGCGCGCCTTGCGTTCGGCGGCGTGGATAGCGGCGATTTCCGCTAGATTGACCGGCGCGACATCATTGCGACGCTCAGACGCGGGGATTTTTATCTCCGACATGATGTCCGCCAGACTGCGATCGGACTCGCCAGGCGCCGCCGGCTGGGGAGCCGGTACAGCGGATTGTTGCGCGGCGACAGGGCGCGCAGGGGTCGGCGCTGCGTTGGGCCCGGACGGAGCGCTCCTATCGGCTTTCAGCTCTGGCGGGACAGCGGGACCTTGCACCTGTCGCGAGGGAAGCAGATTTTTCGGCTGCGTTTGCGCGGGCGGCGCGGCGCGCGTTGGTGGCGCAGGCGCGGATTGCACAGCGGCCACCTGTGTCGCTGCCCGTGCTGGCGCAGGGGCCCTGTCTATCTTGGGCTTCTTCGCTGCCTTGGCTGCCTTGGCTGGCAGCGCAGTGGCACTGGCTGTCCTGACCGGTACCGATGGCGAGGCGATGCGCATGTTGACGAGGCCGGGCGGGAACTGTCCCATATGCACGGCGGCGGCTCGTTGCCCCGGTGTCAGCATCGCCATGCGTTCCATATAGGGCTTGATCGCATCGGCCAACGTCTTGGGCATCACCTGCTGCGTGATATCCAGCGCTTCGGCGGTTTGACCGTTCATGGCGAGAATGAACGCCTTGTCGCGCCAGGCTGCGCGGTCACTTTTGAGCAGCAACGGCTGGAGCATCGCCTGTGCCTGATCGAGCTGTCCTGAAATGCCGTAGGACACCGCCCGACGCCTGATCACGGTTTCATTGCCGGGGTCGAGCCGCAACGCTGCATCATAATCCTGCTGCGCCCCGCGCTGATTGCCGGTCAGGTCGCGTGCAAGCCCGCGGTCGGCCAAGAGCCCCGCATCGCTATAGCCGAGATTGCCCGCCTGCTCCATCAGGCGCAGCCCATCGCCGATCTGTTCAAGCTGTAGCATCGACCGGCCAAGCCCGGCCTTGACGCGGCCATTATTGGCGGAAATGTCGTCCGCTCGGCCAAAAAAACCCATCGCCGACCGGGGGTCATCCAGTTCCAGCGCCGCCTCGCCTGCCTTCAGCAGCGCGTCTAGGTTGCGCGGCTCGACAGCCAGTTTCGACATCGCTTCCGACAATATCTCGCTGGGCTGGCTGGTGCGCAGTTGCGCCTGGGACACCGGTGCGGCCGGCTGTGCGGCCGCCTGCGTTGGTGAAACCGCCAAAGCCAAGGCGGAAAAGCCTGCGCCCAGCCCTGCGCAGGACAGTCGGGCGACGGTTTTATTGGCAATCGGCCTAGTCATCACAAACATCTAACAAACCATAGAGGAAGCCCACCGCTTTGTCATTGCGTGCGCGAAGGACAATGGAGACGGCGGGACAATCCGTTCAGCCAGCACGTCGAAACGACGCGCTGATGAAAGACCTACTGGTTCCCCTGACGATTGAGAAATTGCGGGAAGTTCGTGACCGTGGACGGTCCGTCCCCCTCATCGTCATCTTCGTCGTCGGACGCGCCCAAGCCACGCGACAGGCCCGACATACGTTCGAACAACGTGCCGCCCGACGGTTTCTTGGATACCAGCGGTGACGCACGCGGCTCAGGCTCCGGCGCGGGCGAGGACTCAGGCACCGATGCACTGGAATCGAGCAGCAACTCATCATTGCCGTCAATGTCATCAAAGCGCGCTGCGGGTGTGGGCGACGTCTTTTCCACTTCAGCTTCCGCTTCCGCCTCGGGCGCGTCAACAGCCTGCTCGGAAAGGGTCAGCTCGTCTGCAGCCTCGGATTCATCCTCAGCACCGGCAGGACCATCGAACGGCCGTTCCGCCACCGCTTCTGCTTCCGGTGCGGCAGCAGGGGCTGCCGTAGCCGGAGCCACTGGCTTCGCGCTCGCAAAGCTGAAAGGCTGCGAAGCGGGCTTCTCCAAACCGTCATTTTCAATGCCGGTCGCGACGACAGACACGCGAATCTTGCCGTCCAGATCGGGGTTGAAGGCCGATCCCCAGATGATGTTCGCGTCCGGATCGACCAGTTCGCGGATATGATTTGCGGCCTCATCGACCTCCATCAGGCGCATGTCGTCGCCACCGGTGATAGAGACGATAACACCCTTCGCGCCCTTCATGCTGACACCGTCGAGCAGCGGATTGGCGATCGCTTTTTCCGCGGCGGCCAAGGCGCGGCCGTCGCCGTCGGCCTCGCCCGTGCCCATCATCGCCTTGCCCATCTCGCCCATAACCGAGCGGACATCGGCAAAGTCGAGGTTGATCAGGCCGGGCATGACCATCAGGTCGGTGATGCCGCGCACACCCTGCTGCAGCACCTCGTCCGCCATCAGGAAAGCTTCCTTGAAGGTTGTGTTCGGGTTGGCGACCAGGAACAGGTTCTGGTTGGGAATGACGATCAGCGTATCGACATGCTTCTGCAGTTCTTCGATACCCGCGTCAGCCGAGCGCGCGCGCCGCGCCCCTTCGAAAGTGAACGGCTTTGTGACAACGCCAACCGTCAGGATACCCTTGTCGCGTGCCGTTTTCGCGATGACGGGCGCCGCGCCGGTGCCGGTGCCGCCGCCCATGCCGGCTGCGATGAACACCATGTTCACGCCTTCGAGCGCCTCCTCGACCGAGTTGATCGTCTCTTCCGCAGCGGCACGGCCGATTTCCGGACGCGATCCCGCGCCAAGGCCTTCGGTGATGCGCGGGCCAAGCTGGATGCGACGCTCAGCAGGCGAAGCATTGAGCGCCTGCGCGTCGGTATTGGCAACGATGAAATCGACGCCTTCGACCTGCGCGGCGATCATGTTCGCGATGGCGTTGCCACCCGCGCCGCCGATGCCGACCACGCTGATGCGCGGCTTCAGCTCGTCAACGAGAGGCGGACCAATTTCGATGCTCATAGCTTTGCTCCCTGGGCCTTTCCCCAACTTGTGATCCGACGCAACAATGCAATCCGGACGAATATTTCAACTTTGCTTCATGCACGAGATGAAGACGCAATTCACCCTATTTTTAACCATTTTTTTATTATCAAAAGCTGTTTCAGTAATTTGCCTTCACAACATTGACGAAACGCCTCCACCACGGCTCAGGAGCATCGCCTCCAACAGAGCCACTCGATACAACTTTATTCCTTAAATCCATAGGGTTAGCGTACCCGTATAGAGCAAGCCCGACCAGAGTTGCGAAGGCCGGTCCGGCATGCGCCTCCGGCAAGGCGAACAGGCCGCGCGGTCGCCCGACGCGGACCGTGCGCCCCAGCACGCCCTGGGCATAGTCAGCGATGCCTTTCATCTCGGCACCGCCGCCGGTCAACACGACCTGACGCCCGGCGGGCGCACCAAAACCCAACTGCTTGAGCGCGTCGCTCACCTGCTCCAAGATTTTCGTGAGCCGTTCACAGATGACGGCGATCAACGCGGCACGGGTGATCTTGCCGCCATCGGACCGTTCCCCTTCGGCGACATTGGGAACAATCTCGATCATCTCTCTGAAGTCGCGGGGGTTTTGCAGCGCAGAGCCGTAAAAGCATTTGATGCGCTCCGCCTGGCTGCGGCGGATACCGAAAGCCGACGCGATATCGTCCGTAATGTCGGACGCGCCCATCGATATGCTTTGCATTCCCGCCAGGACGCCGCCGATATAGACCGACACGTTGGTCACGCCTGCTCCAAGCTCTACAAGGGCAACGCCAAGTTCACGCTCTTCTTCGGTAAGGCAGGCCATGCCGGTCGCCAGCGGCGCGGCCACGATAGCATTGACATTCAGATAGGCGCCGCGCACGCAGCGCTCCATATTCGAGAGCGGAGCGCCTTCGGCAAGAACGACGGGGATGTCCACGCCCAACCGGTCGGCATGCATGCCTTCCGGGTTGCGAACCCCCTCATTGCCATTGATGGTGTAGCAGGCCGGCTGCGCATGCAGCAGCACACGCCCGGCAGGATCAATGCTCTGCCGCGCGATCTGCAACAGATCGTCAATATCGC
>CAYGOH010000050.1:0-13928 GCA_964351385.1 uncultured Sphingobium sp.
GTCGTCAATCGCCTCGACCGGCGTCGAAATCGTGCGCAGCCGTGGATCGGGCGCTTCCAAAATGGGTAAAATGGCCATGACTCTCAGATATGAGAACAGAAGGTGATAATCAAGGGATCACGCGACAGGTTTTCGTGCCCTGAGCGCCTGAGCGAGTGTTCCTTCGTCGAGATAGTCGAGTTCGCCGCCCACCGGCAGGCCGTGGGCCAGCTGCGTCAGGCGGATCGGAAAGGCTTCGAGCCGCTCGGCGATATAATGCGCGGTTGTCTGCCCTTCGAGCGTCGCGTTCATGGCCAGCACGACCTCATCAATGCCGCCATCCGAGACGCGCGCGATCAGGCTGTCGATGCCCAGATCCTCTGGCCGAACGCCGTCGAGCGCGGACAAACGCCCTCCCAGCACATGAAAGCGCCCCGGAAACAGGCGCGATTTATCGAGCGCCCACAGGTCCGGCACATCCTCCACCACGCACAGCGCGCGGTCGTCCCGGCGCGGGTCGGCACAAATGCCGCATGGGTTCGTCGTATCGACATTGCCGCAGGTCGCACACACCGAAAGGTTTTCGTTCACGCGTTCCAGCGCTTGCAAAAGCGGACCGAGCGCCGCCTCCCGCTTTTTCAGCAGATACAGCACGGCTCGGCGCGCCGAACGCGGCCCCAGCCCCGGTAAACGGGCGAGGGCCTGGGCCAGGGCTTCTATCTCGGGTGATGCCATGCTGATGCACATAAGGGCTTGCATCGGGGCAGCACAAGAGGTTGAGAGAGTGCCCATGAGAATAGTCTATATGGGGACGCCCGATTTCGCGGTGCCAGCGCTCGATGCACTCGCAGAGGCCGGACATGAGATTATCGCGGTATATTCGCAGCCTCCGCGTCGTGCGGGTCGCGGGAAAGCGCTGCGCCCTACCCCCGTGCATGCGCGCGCGGAGGCGATGGGCATCGATGTGCGGACGCCGGTGTCGCTCAAGGGGGCGGACGCGCAGGAAGAGTTCGCCGCGTTGGGCGCTGATATCGCGGTGGTGGCGGCCTATGGGTTGATCCTGCCGCAGGCGGTGCTGGATGCTCCGCGCCATGGCTGCGTCAATATCCACGCCTCGCTGCTGCCGCGCTGGCGCGGTGCCGCACCGGTCCAGCGCGCCATATTAGCGGGCGACGCCGAAACGGGCGTCACGATCATGCAGATGGAGGCAGGGCTCGACACCGGCCCGATGCTGGCCGAGGTGCGCACGCCGGTGAACGGCAAGACCGCAGGCGGTCTGACGGACGAACTCGCGCGCATGGGCGCGGCGCTGGTTGTGAAGGTACTCGCCGATCTTGCGGCCTTCCCGCCCACGACGCAGCCCGAGCAGGGCGTCACCTATGCCGCCAAGATCACCAAGGAAGAAGCTCGGCTCGATTTTACCGGGGGCGCCGCACAGGCCGAGCGGCAGGTGCGCGCGTTCAACCCGGCCCCCGGCGCGTTCTTCCTGATCGGGGAGGAGCGCTTCAAGTTGCTCGCCGCCGACATCGAGGACACGCCCGGCGCGGCAGGTACCGTGATGGACGGGCGGCTGCTGATCGGCTGCGGCGCGGACAGTCTGCGCCCCACGCTGGTCCAGCGCGCGGGCAAGGGCGCGATGCAAGTCGATGAGCTGTTGCGCGGCTTCGCGATCCCGGTGGGCACCCGCCTTTCATGACGCGCTTTGCCTTCACGGTCGAATATGATGGCCGCCCCTTCATGGGCTGGCAGCGGCAGGCCCATGGCCCGACGGTGCAGCAGGCTATCGAAGAGGCGATCACCGCCGTGACAGGCGAGCATGCCACGCTGCATTGCGCGGGCCGCACGGATGCGGGCGTTCATGGCCTTGCGATGCGCGCCCATGTCGATATCGAAAAGGATCTGACGCCATTCCGGCTGATGGAGGCGTTGAACGCCCGGCTACGCCCTGACCCCGTCGCCATTCTCGCCTGCGAACAGGTGGCGGACGACTGGCATGCCCGCTTTTCCTGCATCGGCCGCGCCTATGTCTATCGCATCGTCAACCGGCGCGCGCCGCTGACCTTCGAAAAAGGGCTGGCATGGCAAATCCCGCAGGAGCTGGATGAGAAGGCAATGGCACAGGCTGCCGCGCTGCTGATCGGACGTCATGATTTCACGACCTTCCGCTCCGCCCATTGTCAGGCGGAAAGCCCGGTCAAATCGCTCGACCGGCTCGATGTAGAACGGACGAGCGACAGGATCGCCATCCATGCAGAAGCGCGCAGCTTCCTGCATCATCAGGTGCGGTCGATGGTCGGGTGCCTTGCGCTCGTCGGCATGGGACGCTGGAGCGTTGCCGATATGGCCTCGGCGCTGGATGCGGCGGATCGCGGCGCGCTGGGCCTCAACGCGCCGCCCGATGGGCTTTATTTTGTAAAAGCCCGCTATTGATGCATGATTAGAGCTGCTGCTCGATCCACGCCTTGAGCTGGCTCTTGGGCGCTGCGCCAACCTTGGTCGCGACCGCCTCACCATTTTTGAACAGGATCATCGTCGGGATGCCGCGCACGCCGAGCTTGCCCGGCATTTCGGGGTGATCGTCAATATTATGCTTGGCGATGACCAGCTTGCCGTCAAGTTCGTCCGAAATCTCTTCGAGCGCGGGGCCGATCATCTTGCACGGGCCGCACCATTCCGCCCAGAAATCAACGAGTACGGGAACATCCGCACCGATCACATCCGCTTCGAAACTGCCGTCGCTGATAGCCTTGGTCGCCATGAAAATCTCCTTGCTGATATGTCGCTATGTAGGATCAAGCCGCCGCGCGCTCAATGGCTGGCGAACATAGCTTTAATGTTTGGGCGCAAAGCCGGGCTTGTGCGGTGCAAGAACGTCCTTGCCGAGCGGCACGAGGCTGGGGCCTGAGGTATAGAGCAGCGTCGCATCGACCCTGCGGTCAGGGAAAACGACCTCCAGCGCCGCGACATAGGCCGCCATTTGCCGCACATGGGCCAGCGGGACGTCCTGTGCCGTGGCGGGCACGCGGCTGCCCGTCTTGAAGTCGACGAGGCGGATCTCGTCAGCGCCCACGATCAGGCGATCTATTACGCCGCTCACGACCTCTTCACCGACAACCGCCGCAACCGGCGCTTCGGCCAGCGCATTGGGTCCAAACAGATCGGCATTGGCCGGGTCCGCGATAATCGTCAGCGCACCCTCCACAATCGAAGCATGCGCCTCTTCGCCAAGCGACGCCGCATTTCGCCCAAGCCACTGCAATGCTACCGCCCGCCGTTCGTCCGGGGCCACATCGGGCAATCGTTCGAACAGGCTGTGGAACACACGCCCACGCAAGGCGGCCTGCGCCATTGCGGGAGAAGGCGGCGGATAGGGCTGATCATCATCGAGCGGCGCTGTCGGCGCGAGCGGACGCGACGGCCGCGCTTCTTTCGCCGGCATCTCTCGCGCCCATTGCGGCAGCGATGGGCGATCCGCCAACGCCTCTACCCGGTCGCGCGACGGTGCTTTGGCGGCGAGCTCGGTCGCGCCGCGCCACAACATCCGTGCGTTCCACAGGCTGTCTTCGCGCCAGTCCGCCCCCAGTGAGGCCATCGCGCCCTCTATCGCGGCGAACCAGCTTTCGGGCGGTATCGTGCCTTTCGCCCGCCGCCCCAGAGCGCCCGTCACGAACAGCTGCTCTTCGGCGCGCGTCATCGCCACGTAGAGCAAGCGCCAATGCTCCTGCCGTTCGATAATCTCTTCGGCCGTCATCGCGGCATCGATCACGCCCCACCGTTCGGCCTTGCGCGGCGGCAGGAACGACAGCTTGGCGTCTTCATCCACCGTGACGTCGAGCGACCCCGGCTTACCCGCATCGTCGGGATTGGCGCAGGCATCGGCCAATATCACGAGCGGCGCCTGCAGGCCCTTTGCGCCATGCACCGTCAGCAGGCGGACGGCATCCTGGCCGCTGTCGCCCTCCCGCTTGATATCGCCCTCCTCGCGGTCGAACCAGTCGATGAAGCGCTGGATCGACGGCTGATCCTGCTGTTCGAAATGCAGCGCCGCACTCAACAGCTCTTCGATGCTGTCCAGCGCCTCCGTACCCAGACGCGCGACAAGCTTGCGGCGTCCCTGCACCGGGCCGGAAAGGATGGTCTCCAGCTGGCGATAGGGCGTGATGAAATCGGCGCGCGCCAAAATATCGTACAAAATCTCGAGATCGTCCTGCGGCACCGCGGGGTTCTCCCGCAGATGCCGCCACAGGCTTCCCCTGCGCGGGACCGTCCGCTCCATCAGCTCGTCCTGTGTCCACCCGATCAGCGGGGAAACCAGCAGGCAGGCAAGATTGAGATCATCCTCGGGTTGGCTCGCAAAGCGCAGCACCGCCATCAGGTCCTGCACGCCAAGCGGCGCCTGCAATCGCAACCGGTCGACACCCGCCACCGGTACGCCTGCTTCATAGAGACGCGCAACGATCAGCCGCGCGAGCGCGCCGCGTTTGCGCAGCAGGATCATGATGTCGCCGGGGCGCAGCGCCCTGCCCTGCGATTCGAGCATCGTTCCCGCGTCCAGCCATTGCTTGACCTGCGCAGCGATGCGGTCGGCGAGCAGGCGGTCCTGATCGGCCAGCCAGTCCTCGTCGCCCTCCGGCTCACCCTCGGCGGCATCGTCTTCGCCGGGAACAGCGCTCACCGGCTTTAAAAGACCCACGACACCGGGAAATTGTTTGACGCTCTCATGCGTCACGGCCTGCGAGGACAGCCCCAGCGCCTCTGCCCCCAATGTTCCGACCATCGCGTCAACGACGTCCAGCACCGCAGGCATCGACCGAAAGCTCTCGTCCAGCGAAAGGTCGTGGAAATCATGACCGGCCTCTCTCGCCAGCGTCCGGAAATGATCATGGGCATCGGCAAATGCCTGCGGGCTGGTGCCCTGAAACCCAAAGATCGCCTGCTTGTGATCGCCGACGGTAAACAGCGTGCGCATCTTCTCGCCGCCCGCGCCCTCGCCTGCGAAATATTCGTCGACCAGCGCGCCTATGATCGTCCATTGGCGCAAATTGGTGTCCTGCGCCTCATCGACGAGGATATGGTCGATCTGGCTGTCGAGCTTGTAGCGGATCCAGTCCGCAATGCCCGGCGTCCCGAGCAGTTCCGCCCCCTTGCTGATCAGGTCATCGAAATCGACAGCCGCCGTGCGCCGCTTCGCCGTATCATAGGCTGCGGCATAGGCGCGCCCGGCAAAAAGCCCGCGAGCGACCAGATCGGCATAGGCGACCCGCGCGCGCAGCTTCAGCAGTTCCGACGCACTCTCGGCCACATCCGCCATGACAGTGGGATATTCGGGGTCGACCTTCTCCTGCCCCTTGGTGACGGCGCGCAGGTCACCCTTGGCGGTCAGGAAGCAGGAGGCAAGGTCGGACAATGTCTCGGCCCGTCGCGCCGGAGACGCCGCCAGCCATGCGGCAATCGCATCGGCATGGCCCAGCCCGGTTTTCGTGTTCCACTCCGCATTGACGCGCGCCAGTCGGCGCAGTGCGGCCACATCGAACGCATCATCGCTGCACCGGCTCGCAATCTCCGCCTCGACATCCCCCGTCGGCAGATCGAGCGCGGCAAACAGCCAGCTGCGAATATCGTCGGGGATCGCCGTCAGAGCCGAATGCGCCTGCGCACAGCGCATCAGATACGCCTCTGCACCCTTCTCCCCAAGCCGCAGCGACAGCGCATGCAACGCGCCCAACAGTTCGCCGTTCCCGGTTGTCTCAGCCTCGACAATCAGGTCGCTCAGGCTGTCCCGCGCAAGCTCCTGCTGCTCCCGTTCTTCCAGCGCCCGAAATCCGGGCACCAGACCGGCCTCCAGCGGGAAGGATGACAGCAGCTGTTGGCAGAAACTGTGGATCGTCTGGATGCGCAGCCCGCCGCCGGTCGCCTCCAGCACGCGGGCGAACAATTGTCGCGCCCGCTCCCGCATCTCCGGCGTGATGACCTCGCCCAGCGCATGCAGGTCTGCCGCCAACGCAGGCTCGCTCATCTGCACCCACGCTGCCAGACGGCCATGAATACGCTCGGCCATTTCCGATGCGCCCGCCTTCGTGAAGGTCAGGCACAGGATATTTTCAGGCGGCACCCCGCCCATCAGCAGGCGAAACACCCGCGCGGTCAGCACATGGGTCTTGCCCGTACCCGCCGACGCCGAAAGCCAGACATGGGCATCGGGGGCAGAGGCCACCGCCTGCGTGCCCCGCAGCGGCAGCAAGGGGGATAGTGCGTCAGCCATCCTGCGCCTTCCCGCCGCTGCGGCCATACCATTCCTCAAGCCGCATCAGCTGATCATAATCGCCATAGCTCGGCAGCTCGGGGTTGAGCTGCGCCACAAACGCCTCTTCCCCGGTCAGCCATTTTTCGGCGGCATCGATGAACCGCGCGGCGGCAAAGGCGGTCAGCTCTTCGGTCGCCACCATCTTGTCGGAGCCGCCCGGCTTCACCGGGCTTGCGCGGTATCCGAACTCTCCGCTACGCCCTTTGCCGGTCGACCAATATTCGAATAGCGCGGCCGTCCTCGCTCCGCCAAACTCGGCAAACCCGCCTTGCTCCGCGATCAGCCCCAGCAGGCCCAATTGCAGCGCATAGCCCGCAGCCACCTGTTTCGCTCCGGGCGGCTTGCCGGTCTTGTAATCGACGATTGCGATGCGCCCGTCGCCCAGAGTGTCGATCCGGTCTGCCGTGCCGTTGACGGCGATGCCGCCCAGTTCGATCTCCCCCTTGGTCTCGACCAGAGCGATGCGCCGTCCCTCGCCGATATCCTTCGCCACTTCTTCGCCGATCCAGCGCACCGATTCAATGAGGCGCGGCAGCCAGAGCGCGCGCAATATCGGGTGGGTATCGGCATTGTCGAAAAAGGCGCGCGTGCGCTGCTCCAGCTTTTCAGGGTCGAGGCCGTCCTCCAGAAACCACAGCTCCAATATACGGTGCACGCTGGTACCACGCCACGCCGGGCCGGGATCGGCATCGACCGCATCGAGCGAGGAAAGCTTCAGGATACGCGAGGCGTAAAACGCATAGGGATCGGCCGCGAGGCGATCGACCTGCGTCACGGCGACCTTCCTGGGGCGCAGCGAAAGGGGCGGTCGCGGCGCTGGTCGTGCAACGGGGCTGTGCGTCGCCGCCGCATCCATCGCGGCTGCCCAATGCCCATACTCATCGGCGCGTTTTAGGTGGCTGCCCGCGATGGCGTGCACGCGTAACCAGAAGCGCGATGCGATGGCGGGCGCATTCCCGCTGCGCCGCGACCGGGTGATGACCACCTCAGGCGCGCCCAATGCGCTCGAAAAATCATGGGCGGAAAGGCCGATGCGCTGCTCCAGCCCCGGCAGGCCGAGTTCCTGCCGGATACGCGGCGCGAGCCACGGGTCGGGCGCAGGCAGGCCCGGCCATGTCCCTTCGTTGAGGCCGGACAGAATCATCAGGTCGGCCTGCTGCAATCGCGCCTCCAGCAGACCGTAGATGGCAATGCGCGGATGCCCGCCATAAACCGGGCGCACCGCGACCTGCTCCAATATATGCGCCAGCAAATCCTGCAGCGCCTGCACCTCGACAAGGCGCGGCCCGGCGGGCGCAGCGCTCTCGATCTCCGCAAACAGCTCCGATAACGCCCGGCCATCATTCCCGGCCCAGATCTGCTGACCGGTCAATTCCCCCAGCACATCGCGCAACCGGTCGAGCGCCGTTGGCAGATCCACAGCATGTACCGAATCGGCCATCGCGTCGAGCGGCGCGAACAGTCCGCTTTCCTGCGACCACCAGCGCAAGACCCGAGCGCGCAACGCGCTTTGTCGGTCATCCCCATGCGGGGCGAGCCGCGCCGCCAATCCTGCAAGTCCCGGTGCCGGGCGCGGCCCGCGCAAGATCAGGTCGAAATCGCGCACATGGTCAAGCCAGGCGAGCCGCTCCTCCCCCTTGCGCACCAACGGATGTTTCAGCAGATCGAGCAACGCGACGGGCGCGAACCGGTCCGCCACCGCGCGGGCCAGCGCCAGCAACAACGCGCCGGGCGGCGTCAGCGAAAGCGGCTTTCCCGCGCTGTCATCGGCCTCTATGCCCCAGCGCGCCAGATGCGCGGAGACCCGCGTGCCAAGGTCGCGATCCGGCGTCACCAGCGCCACGGTGCGGCCCGGCGTTTCCAATGCCTCGCGCATCATCAGCGCGATCGCCTGCGCCTCCTGCGCGGGCGTCGCCGCTTCCAGCATGCGCACGCCGTTCAATGTCCGGTCGGCGGCGTCCAGGTCGCGCCACTTCACCGTGTGGACAGGCGGCAGCATCGCATTGGAAATGTTGCGGGCGCGGGCCGCACGCGCGTCATGTCCGCCGCCCCAGCGCCACAGCGCCACCTCCGCGCGCGCGACCCCGATGCGATCCAACATCACCTTGATCGCATATTGCGGGTGGCTTTCCTGCGCGCGCGCACGACGCCCCGTCACCGGATCGGGGTCGAATGGGCCGATGGACTGCCACTCCTCATCGGTCATGTGCAGGTCGAGTTCCGACAGCACCACCTGCCCCGCGGGCATGCGCGAAACCGTGCGCAACACCGCGCAAATCGCAGGCGCGGTCGTCGATATCCCCGCCGCGACGACAAATCCGGGCGGCGGGCTGTCCCGCCAGCGCCGCGCCACATGCAGCAACAGCCGATTCCTCCGGTCCACCAGATCGATGCAGCCAAGGCGCGCCAGCTCTTCGGGCCAACGGTCCAGCAATATCTGCAGCAGCTCCAGCGACGCCGACCAGTGTTGAGACAGTTCTCCCAGCTCAAGATCGCGCAGGCGCACGGGGTCGACCTGTTCGATATGCAGCTGGTCGATCGTCGCGCCGAGCGCCTGCCCCAGACGCATCGCCTCGCCCGCGTCGACCGGCTTGCCCGATTGCGCCCGCACCTCCTGTACGAGCCGCGCGAGGATCATCTGCCGCTCCATCGCGGGGACGGCGGGCGGAATATCCGGCCCTGTCCCAAGCGGATCGAGCGCCGTACCCAGCCTTTCGCCCAGTTCCTGATCGCCTATCGGCACAAGACGCGGCATCAGCAGGCCGCCGCCCGACAGGCGCACGAACGCGTCGCTTACCGCGCGCACCGCGCGATTATTGGGAAGCAAGATGATCCCGCGCGCAAGCCCCAGCACATCCTTGCCATGCTGCGCCAATATTCCCGTCGCCAGCGCATCGGAAAAGGCCCGGTGCGCCGGGATCGTATAAAGTGCCGGCTGGGACCGCTCAGCCATTCCCTATGATCGTCTCGACCATCGGGATCGCTCTGGGCGTCCCCACATCGAACCACAGCCCCTGATGCGATGCGCCATAAAGGCGGCCTGCCTCAATTGCCCGGTTCCAGAAGACATTGGTCGAAAAAACATCGCCCGGCGGGTCGGTCAGCAGACGCGGCGACATGATCTGAACGCCGGTAAAGACGAACGGCGCGATATGGCACGGCTTGCGGCGGCTCAAACGGCCATCGGCGGCCATATGGAAATCGCCCGGACCGCCATGACAGTTCGCGCGGGCATGCGGCACGACGAGCAACAGCGCATCCATGCGCGCGTCATCCCACAGGTCGGCCAGCATTGCGATGCTGTCGCGCGGACCGTCCACCCACAAATTGTCGCTATTGGCGCATAGAAAAGGCTCATCGCCAAGCAGCGCCGCCGCCTTCATCAGTCCGCCACCTGTCTCCAGAAGCTTGTCCCGCTCATCGGAGATCAGCACTTCCATCGACGACTTGCGCGCCTTCATATGCGCTATGATCGTATCGGGCAGATAGTGGACATTGACGATGACCCGCTCGATCCCCGCAGCTTCGAGCCTTTCGAGCGCATGATCCATCAGCGGCCGCCCGGCCACCTTGACCAGCGGCTTGGGCCGTGTCGCGGTCAGCGGGCGCATGCGCTTGCCCAGCCCCGCCGCCATCAGCATCGCGGTCTTGACGCGCATGCTCATGACTCCGCGTGGGCGGCCAGCGCGTGATGACGCGCGTCGGCGGGAATATTGGCGGTAAACCAGTCGGCCACCGGCGTGAGCGCGGGATGCGCAAGGTCGCGTTCCAGCAGGTCCCACATGCGCGGCAGGAACGAGAGATAGCGCGGCTTTCCGTCCCGCTTCCACAGCCGCGTGAATATGCCGATGATCTTCGCGTTTCGCTGTGCCCCCAATATCGCATAAGCAGCATCGAAACCGTCGTCCGGAGCGGCCAGCTCCTTGTAATATCCCAACATCGCGCGCTCGATCTGCGGCGACACATCGCGTCGCGCATCCTGTAACAACGACACCAGATCATAGGCCGCATGCCCCACCAGCGCGTCCTGAAAATCCAGCAGACCCAGATTGTGCGATCGCTCGCGCCCGTCCACCAGCATGATATTTTCCGCGTGATAGTCGCGCAATACGGTCACGCGAGGCCCGCCGCCCTGATCGACCTGCGGCAAGACCGCATTCCATGCCGCGCGATAGGCGTCGGCATCGATCGAGAGGCCTGCCGCCGGGCAATACCATTCGGTCAGAAGGTCGCTCTCACGATGATAGATCGCGCGATCATAGGGGTCTGCGTCCACCGCAGGCAATTTGTGCAGGTCGGCGAGCAGCGCGACGGCCCGGCGGTAAATGCCTTCTTCCTCGCCCGGATTCACATCAAGGAAATCGCGAACCCGCGCGTCGCCGAAATCTTCCAGCAGCACGAGGCCATGGTCGAGATCCTGCCCATAGATTTCCGGCGCGGCGAAACCCTGCGCGGACAGGTGCGCGGCAACCTTCAGGAACGGGCGCGGGTCCTCATGCGGCGGCGGCGCATCCATCAGCACCGCCTTGCGCGCGCCATCGCTGACACGGAAATAGCGCCGGAACGACGCATCGCCCGCCAGCGGCGAGAGGACGGCGTCGCCCCAGCCAATCGATTGAAGGAAGGACTGCGCTGCTGCGGGAGGAATCATGGGAACGGCCATCGGTCTTTCCATGCGCGCGGCACGGTCGCTGTCAAGCGGCGCGTGCCTTGCGGGGTGGTTTCAAGGTCCAGTATCAGGGCGTCCGGCCACAAATTGCTGCCCAACCGCTCGGGCCATTCTATCGCCAAAACACCGGTGTCGAGATACTCTTCCAGACCAAGTTCGCGCGTGTCCGCCGTGTCCTCCAGACGATAGAGGTCGACATGCGTGAACGGAATCGCCGTCTCCGGCGGCTCATAAGGCTGCACAATGGCAAAGCTGGGGCTGGGCGCTTCGCCTTCGAGACCGAGCGCTTCCAGCATACCGCGCACCAGCGTCGTCTTGCCAGTGCCCAGCCCGCCGCGCAGCGCGATGATATCCCCGGCGCGCAGATGCGGCGCCAGAGCGGAACCAATGGCGCGCATTTCTTCTTCGCTGGCGACAATCAGGTCCGGCACGGCTCAGGCTGTACCCGTTCGGGGCGGCAGATCGCCGCGCGGCAGCTCCATCGTCAGCACCGTGCCCTCGCCCGGCTGCGAGATGAGCGTCAACTTGCCGCCATGTGCCTCCACCAACTGCCGGGCCAAAGGCAGGCCAAGGCCCGGATTGTCGCCGCGCGTATCGTCCGTCATCCGGCTGAAGCGGTCAAATGCCCGCGCCTGCGTCTTGGCATCCATGCCGGGCCCGTTATCCGATACGATGAGGCGTGCGGTCTGCACCTGTCCATCGCCATGCAGCAGGATGCGCCCCTGCGCAGGCAGTACCCGGATTGCATTTTCGACGAGCCGGTCGAGCGACTGCGCCAGCCTTTTCCGGTCCCCCATCACGCGCCCGGTCGACGGTTTGACGTCGACTGCGATCTCAATCTGCTTTTCCTGCGCGGCCCGCTCCCATCGGTCACGGCAATCGCCGATCAACGTCTCAAGCTCAATCGGTGAGCGTTCGAGCGGCAGCGTCCCCGCCTCGCCCTGCGTCAGGTCGAGCACGGTGTCGATCATACCCGAAAGCTTGTCCGTCGAATCCATGATCGCGGTCAGATAGTCCTGCGCGGTATCGGACAGGTCGCCCGCATATCCCGCGCGCATCATCTCCGCGAACCCGCCGATGGATGTCAATGGCGTGCGCAGGTCATAGCTCATATTGGCAAGGAATGCAGTTTTGACCTTGTCCGCCTCAGCCAACGCCTCATTCTGTTCGCGCAGCACATGCTCGATGCGACGGCTGTCGGTGACATCCAGCATCGTGAACAGCGCGTTCCCATCGGGCAGCGGGATCGCCGCGAAATCGAATGTCCGGCCATCGGCGAACACGACGCGGCCGTTGCGCTGTTTGCGATCCACCGTGCAGGACCGCATCAACTCCCGCACCAGTCCCGCTTGCGGCGGTTTGGCGAGCTTGCCGGCCATCGAGTTCATGAAATCATCGATTCGAGGATGGCCCGCCAGCACAGCCTCGTCCACGTCCCAGATCATGCGGAAGCGGTTGTTCCACAGATGCAGCTTGCCGTCGGCGGCAAAGACGCCGATGCCTTCGAACAGACTGTCGAACGTCGCAGTGCGCACACGCAGCAATGTGTCGCGCGCACTCGACAGGTTAACCTGCTCGGTCCTGTCCTCGAATATCAGCAGCAGGCCGCCATCGGGCATGGGCTGGGCGAACACGCGCAGATGCGTGCCGTCCGCCAGCAGCCAGTTCTCCTCCTGCGCCTCTGTCGCCGTGAACCATTGCCGCCGGTCCGACCGCCAGGCCGGAAAATCGCGATGCTCAGGGATTCGCCCACCTTCACGCATGCGGTCGAGCACGCGCTCAAACTCCGGATGATCCATCAGATGCTCGGGTTGCAGCGCGAACAGGCTGACGAACGCCTGATTCCAGAAAATGAGCGAGCGATCCGGGCCGAACTGCGCGACGGCGGCCGACAGGCGATCGAGCATGTCATGTTGTGACGCCACGAGCCGGGCCTGTTCCGCCCGCGCGCTTTCGAAATCCTGCCGGTCGATCGCGTAACCTGCAACGCCGGTTTTGCCGATTGGGACTTCGATGACCCGCATCATGCGCCGCTCACCGCGCAGCGTGGCAGGCGCAACATGGCTCATGATCTCCTGACGCTGCAGGGCAACCTGCGCTGCCTGCCTGGGCGGCTCTCCATCGATGGTTTCGAACAGTTCGACCTGCTGCTCGATCACGTCGGCAGCATTTTTCGCCTCTACGGCCTCGACATAGGCGGTGTTGACAAGGCTAAGCTGCAACGATTCATCGCGATGCCAGACAGGCAGCGGCGCCGCTTCGATCACCCCTGACAATGCCTCAAGCGCGTCGTGCAGAAGCACGCGTTCTTCCTGCAACGCACCGATCTTCTTCTGACTGTCGGTCGCGTCGAATACCCACAGGATCGCGGTTCCCGGATTGGCGAGATCGCCGGTCGCCGCCGCGCCCTTCACCAGAAGCCTGCGGTTGGAACCGTCCACCGTCAGCGGGCGCGTAAAACTCTTTCCGCCACGTTGCGCGGCAACCACATCGCGCGTCAGCTTCTCGCCCTGTCCCGCCTTGATCCCGCCGCCCTCGCCGACCAGTTCGGACAAATAGCGCGGCACTTCCCGCCGACCGAGCCATGCGGCGAGTCTCGCGGGCGCTTCGATGCGGCCATCGGCATGAACGAGCATGGGAATGGCGGGTGCGGACTGAAGCAATGCCGCCAGGCGATCCGCCTGATCACGCTGATAATGCGCCTGTCGCTGCATTTTAAGGCCGCTCGCGACCCCATAGGCACCGGCGATCAGCCATAGTGCGAGCACCCCGCCCGCCACCGCCAGAACCGTCGCCGAAACCTCAACCATGGCGACGGCCTAGCGCAATTGACGACAGGCGCAAAGCGTCCGCTTCGCTCCGAAAGAAAAAAGGGGCAGGCTTCACGCCCACCCCTCCGATAATCTCGATCATCGCCGCTCTTTAGTAGCGATAATGATCCGGCTTGTATGGACCTTCGACGTCCACGTCGAGGTA
>CAYGOH010000051.1:0-2604 GCA_964351385.1 uncultured Sphingobium sp.
TCCTTGGTCAGCGTCGTGCCCTTGCGCAGCGAGAGCAGCTCCAGCATCGCATATTCCTTGCCGGTCAGGTGGACGCGATTGCCGTCAACCTCAACCGTCTTGGCATCCAGATTAACCGACAGCTTGCCGGTGCGGATGACGCTTTGCGAATGGCCTTTCGAACGGCGGACAACGGCGTGAATGCGCGCCACCAGTTCCTCGCGATGGAACGGCTTGGTCACATAATCGTCCGCGCCGAAGCCGAATGAACGAGCCTTGCTGTCCATCTCCGAAATACCGGAAAGGATCAGGACCGGGGTTTGCACCTTGGCGTTGCGCAGCTTCTTGAGCACGTCATAGCCATGCATGTCCGGCAGGTTAAGATCGAGGCAGATGATATCATAATCATACAGCTTGCCAAGATCGAGGCCTTCCTCCCCGAGGTCGGTCGTGTACACGTTGAACCCTTCGGTCGTCAGCATCAGTTCGATTGCTTTCGCCGTTGTCGGCTCGTCTTCGATGAGCAGCACCCGCATATGAAGCCCCTTGTTCCTTGCCCATTTAAAGGCTTGACAAATTCAACCGCCTTATTCCGCCTTTAGAACGGCAGCTGAACCATGTTATTAACTAAAACAATCATGAATGCAAAAGGTTAATTTTATCCTAACCGGCCTGACTCCACGAGTCGCATGGATTTGAATCTGTTTTCAAGCCTTTAACCGTTCTAAAATTTCGATGAATCGACTCGAAATATTTTAGAAAGATTCCCGCGCAGCCGGGCGCTCACCCAGAAAATATTGGCGTCCCCATTTGGTACGGGCCAGCAGCATATGGACGAAGACGGGCAGGACAAGCGCGAACCCCGCCAACACTTCCTTGCCGAAATAGGGTCGGAGATAATGGATGACCGCGACATGCAGGAACATGATTGTGAGCGACATCCGGCCAAGCGTCTGAAACGCCCGCCATGGCACCACCCGCGCCAGCCCGCACAGACCGA
The DNA here is from genome assembly GCA_964351385.1 of uncultured Sphingobium sp. Taxonomy (GTDB): domain Bacteria; phylum Pseudomonadota; class Alphaproteobacteria; order Sphingomonadales; family Sphingomonadaceae; genus Sphingobium. The sequence goes on from CAYGOH010000051.1 coordinate 980, forward strand.
GCGACAGGATGACAGCGACCAGCAACGACCAAACGGGAATGGCATAATCGGCAGCCTTCATGTTGACGGGGACAAGGGGGCCGGTCAGGAGGATCAAGACAGCGCCGATGACAGCACCAAGGACCAACCGGCGATCATTATCGACCGTCCGCCACAGCGCGCCCAACCATAACAGCACCAGAGCGACCGGCACCGTCAGCAGCCCAAGCGGCGAAAAGTCGCTTGCCCTGCCGATCCAAATGCCAACGCCAAGCGTGACCGCCATCGCGACCAGCCAACGCCAGTCGCGGGGCGTCTGCCACAACAGCAAAAGTCCGTTCTGCGCTATCCGCGCAAAGGCGAGGCAAGGCACGAACCAGAAGATCGTGAAAGGACCGCTCAGTTCCGTCCCACCGAGCAGCATCGCCTTTATTGCCGTGTCCCATTCGCGAAACCTGGGATGAAAGCCGCGCATGTGCTCGATCACCGGATCCAGAGCCATCAGCACGAGCAGGAACGAAATGTAAGGAATAGCGATCGACCGCCATTGAGTAATGAGAAATGCCCCCATCGGGCGCGGTCGCGCAACATACCCGGCCAGCACGAAAAAGAGCGGCATGTGAAACGCATAGATGGTGTCGCGCAGCTGCCCGCTGGTCCACACATGGGCGATGACCACCAGAATGATGCCCATCCCCTTCGCGGCATCGAGCCAGTGCAGCCTGCCATTGCCTTGCGTCATACGCCTTGCCCCTTCACCGGATGGGCCTATAGCATGGCGGCTTGTCGTCAATCCCGTCTGTTTGCGAGTGTTCCCGTGCCTGTAACCACCATGTCTCCCCTGGCCGACCGCGTCCTGTTCATGGACGGAGAAGCGATCCTGCTGGACAAGCCCGCAGGGCTGCCGGTCGACCGCCCACGCGACGGATCGCTCAGCCTGGAAAATCACCTCGCTTCGCTGACCTTCGGGTTCAAGCGATGGCCGACCGCGGTCCATCGGCTCGATCGCGATACCAGCGGGTGCCTGTTGCTGGCGCGCAACCCGAAAGCGCATAAACGCTTCGCCGCATCGTTCGAGGCAGGCACAGCGCGCAAGACCTACGTAACCGTTGTCGCCGGAACGCCGGAAACCAGCGAGGGCGAAATCGCCATGCCGCTGACGAAGATCAGCAGCGCGGAGGCAGGCTGGCGCATGACGGCAAGCCCCAATGGCAAACATGCCGTGACCCGCTGGAGGCTGATCGCATCGCGCGAGGGCATGTCGCTAATTGCCTGTTTTCCTGAAACAGGGCGTACGCATCAGATCCGTGTCCACCTGGCCGACGGGCTGGGCCTCGGCATCATCGGCGACCCGGTCTATGGCGCGCCGCCCATCGATGCACGCGCGCCGATGCTGCTTCATGCGCGCAGCCTCCATGTCCCGCGCGATGGCAAGCCGCCGGTGGAGGGCACGGCTCCCCTGCCCGACCGGTTCGGCGCAGCGGGCTTTTCGGAGCAGGATCTCAGCGATGCCGGGCTTTGACCCAGCCACCTTTGTCATTCCCGATGGGGCGATGGAGGAGCGCTTTATAACGGCTGGCGGCCCCGGTGGCCAGAATGTGAACAAGGTGGCGACGGCGGTTCAGTTACGCGTGAATATTGTCAGG
>CAYGOH010000051.1:2614-13460 GCA_964351385.1 uncultured Sphingobium sp.
GGCCCATCTCTGAGAAACTCGGAAGGGTCGCCACGGCAGGCGACCCTTCTTCGTCTTCGGGGCTTGCGACATGCAGATCACGCCACAGATCGAGATCGCCGACTGGGAGATCACCGAACACTTCGTGCGCGCGGGCGGCCCCGGCGGCCAGAACGTGAACAAGGTCGCGACCGCCGTTCAGTTACGCGTGAATATTTTCAGGCTGGGCCTGCCGCCCTATGCTTTCCGCAAGCTGCGCACATTGGCGGGAAAGCGCCTGAGCGAGGGCGGAATACTCGTCATTCAGGCGCAGCGCTTTCGCACGCAAGAGGCCAACCGGGAGGATGCGCGGGCGCGCCTGGTCGCCCTGATCGCCAAGGCGCATGAGCGCGACGCGCGCCGCATCGCCACCAAACCCAGCAAGGCGGCGAAAGCGCGCAGGGTTGACGCCAAAAAGGCGCGCGCTTCGGTCAAGCAGGGTCGGGGGAAATTCCGCTCCGACGTTTAAACTGTTCTTTAGCATTGAAAGCGTCTGCGTCTTGAAAAATCGGTTTTGACGATTATTTCTAACCCTGTAACAGACAGGATCGATCAATGTCAGCCCATATGCCGACGCTCAAGCAGCTCCAATATCTAATTGCGCTCAAGGAGCATGGTCATTTCGGCCGTGCGGCCGAGAGCTGCTTTGTAACGCAATCCACCCTGTCCGCCGGGATCAGGGAATTGGAGACCCTGATCGGTGCGACACTGGTCGAGCGCACGCGGCGAGTGGTGCGCTTTACGGCGCTGGGCGACCGTATCGTGGAGAAAGCCTATCGCGTGCTGCGTGAGGCGGAGGAACTGGCCGATATCGCACAGGCTGCGGGCAAGCCGCTGTCCGGCGACCTGCGGATGAGCGTTATTCCCACGATTGCTCCGTTTCTGCTCCCCCGGCTGCTGCCGCATTTGCGCCGGGAAAAGCCGGACCTGAAGCTGTACCTGCGCGAAGAAACCAGTCAGGCGGCGATCGAATCGCTGCGTCACGGCAATGCCGATTGCGTATTGATGGCGCTGCCCTTCGCAACAGGCGACGTAGAATGCGCACCCTTGTTCGACGATCGCCTCTATGTCGCCTTTCCGGAAGGCGACCCGCGCGACCCGCCGCCCAGCATTGCGCCCGAAATGATCGACGAATCGCGCCTGCTGCTGTTGGAGGATGGCCATTGCCTGAAGGATCATGCGCTGGCGGCCTGCAACCGCCCGGAGCTGCGCGCAGAGGCGACAATGATGGGCACATCGCTCCACACGCTGGTGCAGATGGTCGATAATGGGCTGGGCCTGACCTTGTTGCCGCAAATGGCAATCGACGGCGGGATATTGGAGCATACCCGCATCAACGCGCGGCCGCTGTCGTCAGGAAATGCGTCGCGACAGATCGCGCTCGTCTGGCGCAAGGCCAGCCCTCGGAAAAAAGAATTCAGTATGTTGGCAGATATTCTTCGCGACTTGTATGAAGAGAAAAAGAAAGCCGCAGCCTAGCCGGAACTCCTAACCCCAGCGTTCCTTCGCCGCGTCATCCTCGGCGCGGGCCTCCACCCAGTTCTGCCGCCCATTGGCAAAGCTTTCCTTCTTCCAGAACGGCGCCGATGTCTTGAGCCAGTCGATCAGGAAAGCACACGCCTCAAGCGCCGCCGCCCTGTGCGCCGATGCCGTACCGACAAAGACGATGCGGCTCCCCGGCGTCAACTCTCCCACCCGATGACGCACTATGACGCCAAGCAAAGGCCAGCGCCTGTTGGCTTCCACCACGATTTCATGCACCCGCGTCTGCGTCATCGCCGGATAATGATCGAGCCGCATGGAGAGCAGCCCATCGCCGCCACGGACTATTCCGGTAAAGCTCGCCACCGCGCCGCCGCCCAGCCCCTCCAGCTCCGCTAAAAGGTCAGCGGCGTCGAAATCCTCCGTGCCAACCGCGATATCGATCATCCGCCCGTCACCGGGGGAAACAGCGCCAGTTCCCGCGCATGGCCGATGGTCGCGGTGAGCGGAACGAAAGCCTGATCCAGCGCTGCACGGAGCCGCTGCGGATCGGCAAACGCCTGCGCATAGCCGCCACCGCGCGCTTTGAGCTGCTCGATCAGGTCAACAATGCGCATCTCCGCGCCGGGATGGTCGATGGTTTCGCCATCCTGGCCGATCGCTTCCCTGACCCAGGCAAAATAGAGAATCTCAAGTTGTTCCATTGCACATCAATCCATATGACGGATGCCGACACGCAGATAATCCCAGCCGGTGACCAGCGTCAGGATGGCGGCGGCCCATAATGTCGTCAGCCCCACCAGCGCGATAAAGGGCCATTGCGGCAAGGCCCCACCGAGGATCAGGGCACCCAATGCGATAAGCTGAAACGCGGTTTTCCATTTGGCAAGACGCGATACCGGCATCGATATCTGCAACCCGGCGAGAAATTCGCGCAGGCCCGACACGGCGATTTCGCGCAGCAGGATGACGAGGGCCGGAATGATGTTCTGCCCATCGATATCCTGCGTCGCCGTGAGCATCAGGATTACTCCGCCGACCATGATCTTGTCCGCGATCGGATCGAGAAAAACGCCGAGCCGCGATACCGTTCCCTGCGCCCGCGCGAGATACCCGTCGAAATAATCGGTAATGCCCATCAGGCAATAGAGCAGGAATGCGAGCATATAGCCGGTGCGCCATTCATGCCCCTGCTCCGCCGGCCAGAGCAGCGCGACGAGGATCGGCACGGCAAAGATGCGTGACAATGTTAGAATGTTGGGCAACGTCAGCATGAAATTCCGCCTGCCACAGCCGCAAACCGGAAACAAGGTCCGACCGCGGCCAATCCATACGCATCGCGCGCTATAAGATATGTGCGACTGCGGGTTAGACACTGGCGGTCGAACGGGCTAGAGGGCCCGCAGTCAAGAACGATCGGGATGATCATCCAGTTATGAAGGCATCGCTTCGCCTACTGACGAAACGACGTTTCGCGCCACTTTTCATCACGCAGTTGCTGGGCGCATTCAACGACAACCTGTTCAAAAACGCGATGGTGCTGTTTGTCGTGTACAGCGTCTATAGCGACCCGCGTGCGGAAACCTGGTTCAGCGCAATCGCGACGGGCCTGTTCATAATACCGTTCTTTTTGCTGTCAGCGCTATCGGGGCAACTCGCGGATCAGCGCGACAAGGCGATGATCATCCGGCTGGTCAAGCTGGCGGAAATATTCATCATGCTGATCGGCGCTGCCGGCCTTGCGCTCGCCTGGGCGGGAATCGCCGTGCATCTGTTCGCCATCCCGCTATTGCTGCTCGCCCTGTTCGCGATGGGTATCCACTCGACCTTCTTCGGCCCGATCAAATATGCGATCCTGCCGCAGCATCTGGAAAATGACGAGGTGCTGGGCGGCACGGGGCTGGTCGAAGCAGGAACCTATATCGCGATATTGGCGGGCACCATATTGGCGGGCCTTATCCAGATCGAGGTCGCAGCGATACTCGTCATCATCGTCGCCTGCCTCGGCTATTGGACGGGACGCAAGGTGCCACCGGCGATGCCGCTCGCTGAACCTGCAAAGCTCGATTTTCATATCGTCCGGGCGTCGATCACGCTGGTCAACGGGACCATGCATATCCCCCGCCTTTTTCTGGCCATTCTGTCGATCAGCCTGTTCTGGACCATCGGAACAGTGCTGTTCATCCAGTTTCCGCCGCTCGTCAAAAATGTTCTGGTTGCGGACCGTCCGGTGGCCAGCCTGTTTCTGGCGATATTTTCAATAGGCGTCGCAATCGGTTCGGTGGCGATCAACCGTCTGTTGCAAGGGAAGGTTTCGGCCAAATTCGCGCCGGCGTCGGTGCTTTCGATGGGAGCCTTCGTGGTGGCTTTTTATATCGTGTGCCGGGTTTGGGACGCGGGGCTCCCCCCTGGTGAGCTGATGAACCTCGGCGACTTTCTCTCTCACGATCATGCCGGATGGATGGTGCTTGCGTTGCTCGGCATTGCGATCTCCGGGGGTATGTTTGTCGTGCCGCTCTATGCCTTCCTGACGACGACGGTCGATACATCGCAAGCGGCGCGCACCGTGGCGGCCAATAATATCGTCAATTCAGGGGCAATGGTGATCGGTGCGATCATCACCATGGGAATGAGTGCGGCCGGGATCGATGTCGTGCACCAGCTGCTGTTCGCCGCTGCGATGTCCCTGGCCTCCGCCTGGTTGGCGCAAAAGCTGCACCTTGCCTGCGATTAATCGGGCCTGCGATTAATCGGGCCTGCGATTGAACGGACCTGCGGTTGAACCGCGTTTTCAGGCGATAAAGGTGAAAGCGGCGGTGAAGAAGGCCGCGAAACTCATCGCGAACAATTTGATATCCTCATCATTTTTCTTCCGAGGATCGACCAGCGGCACGAACACATGGGGCGGCAATGTCTGCCGAAACGGATGCCGCGCGGACTCCGTGGTGAGGACGAGTGCTCTGCGTTTCATGCCACCGGGTTAACAATTCGTTACCCAGTGGAGAAGGTAAATAGATGGTTAAGATCCGGCTGTCCCCAAATGGGTCATGCAGGATCAATGGTCCCTTCGCTCTTACGCCGGAACTCGAAAATCGTCGCGGGAGGGAAATTGAGCAATATCTGGCCCGCCTTCTCGGCCCGAAGACCCAGATCATCCAATATCCTGCTGTTGACAGGAGACAGCGCCGAATAGGTGAATTGCACAAACACGCCACCGGGCGCGAGCAGCTTGAACGCCTCGGCCAAAATGTCGCGTTGCGTTTCCTGATTGATCGCCAGCAACGGGAGGCCGCTGACGATCCGTTGATAGCCGCCTTCGCCGCCCGACACATGCCCGCTGATCGTTTCGGCCCTGTGACGGATTACATCGACGCCGGGAAATTGCCGCTCCAGACCGCGCGCGAAAGTCGCGTTGATTTCCACGACTTCGAGTTTTTCCGAAGGCAGGCCGGTCGCGAGAATCTCCCGCGTGAACGCGCCAGTGCCTCCGCCCAGTTCCAGAACGCGCGCGCCATCGGGATCGATATCGCGCACCATGCGCGCGGCGAGGAAACGGCTTGAAGGGACGACCGAAGCGGTTTGTCTGGGGCGACGCAGCCATGCCAGAAAAAATTCGAGATGCTCCCGCGCGCGAACCCCGAAATCCCCACTCCAGGGTAGCGCGGCGGCGCGAACGGTCTTGGGTTTGAAACTCATCGAGAGAATATTTCCCCGGCATTGAAACTCGGCGCTCTTGTGCGACCCGGAACGCGATAACGCAAGTCAGTTCTGTGACAAACGCATCGGTTGGGCGCAGCGACCATGTAAGTCGTGGCAATTTCCCCAAACGCTTTCTAAAGTGTCGTCATGACCCAAAATACGCTTCGCTTTTTCGCAACCATCTCCTCGCTGTGGCTGCTGGCCGGCTGTTCACCGGACAAGAGCGAGGAAGAAGCCTCGCCCGACGTTGGCAATGTCATTCTGGAGGACGGAGGCATTCCTGCCGAAACCGGCGACAACGGGGCCGCTGAACCAGCATCTGCCGATGACGAAACGGCGCGAAAGGGTAGCACCAGCGCGATCCCGCAGGCGGTACAGGGCCGCTGGGGTCTGGTGCCTGCTGACTGCACAACAACCCATGGCGATGCGAAGGGGTTGCTCGAAATCTCGGCGACACAGCTTCTCTTCTATGAATCGCGCGGGACGCTGGTTCGGCTCAGCGAACGCGAGGCCACGCGCATTCGCGGTGAATTCTCGTTCACCGGGGAAGGCATGAACTGGCGACGCGACATGGTCCTCGACGTGCAGGATGACGGCACCACTCTGATCCGCCGCGAATATGGCGAGGATGCCGCGCCCGGGCCGCTGCGGTACAAGAAGTGCAGCAACTGACCGCCTGTTTTTGAGGGTTGCCAAGCGCGCAATCCCCGCGCTACCGAACCGAGCAATTCTGTTGTGCAGACCCGGAGATATCAGTCATGTCCTACGAAACCATTCTCGTCGAAAAACGAGGCGCGGTAACGCTTATCACGATCAACCGCCCGCAGGCGCTGAATGCGCTGAGCAGTCAGGTGCTGGCCGATTTGATCGACGCATTCGCCGCCTATGACGCGGACCCGACCCAGCATTGCGCCGTTCTGACCGGCAGCGAAAAGGCGTTTGCGGCCGGTGCGGACATCAAGGAAATGTCCGAGAAGGCCGCTGCGGACTTTTATCTGGAGGATTTCTTTGCCGGCTGGACCAGCCGCGTCGCAGCCACGCGCAAGCCGTGGATCGCCGCCGTGGCGGGCTTTGCGCTGGGCGGTGGTTGCGAACTGGCGATGATGGCGGACTTCATCATCGCCGCCGATACCGCCAAATTCGGTCAGCCGGAAATCAAGCTGGGTGTCGCCCCCGGCATGGGTGGATCGCAGCGGCTGGCACGCGCCGTGGGCAAGGCGAAGGCCATGGAAATGTGCCTGACGGGCCGCATGATGGATGCCAAGGAAGCCGAGAGCTCGGGCCTTGTCAGCCGGGTGGTGCCCGCCGCCGAATTGCTGGACGACGCGTTGAAAACCGCAGAAACGATCGCTTCCATGCCGCCCATGGCCACGATGATGAACAAGGAAATGGTGGACCTCGCCTTCGAAACCTCGCTGGCTCAGGGGCTTCTGGGCGAACGGCGCATGTTCCAGATCCTGACCGCCACGGAAGACAAGAAGGAAGGCATGGCCGCGTTCGTCGAAAAGCGTCCGGGCAACTGGATGGGCCGCTGATCCGGCACAAGCCGTTTTGATGCCCGGGGGTGGATTCTCCCGGCGCATCCGGCGATAAGGCGGCATGCCGTCGCCTGTCTCCGCCGCCGAACCGCCTCCCCCGTCGACGCAAGGACGTCTGCTGTCCATCTTTGGAGGATCAGCGGGCAATCTGGTCGAATGGTATGACTGGTATGTCTATGCGGCGTTCGCGCTGTATTTCGCGCCGGTCTTCTTTCCCGACAGCGACCCCAACGCGCAACTTTTGCAATCCGCCGCGATCTTCGCGGTAGGCTTTCTGATGCGCCCGATCGGCGCGTGGATGATGGGCGTCTATGCCGACCGGCGCGGGCGCAAGGCGGGGCTGACCGCGTCGATCCTGATGATGAGCGCGGGATCGATGCTGATCGCCATCACGCCGACCTATGACAGCATTGGCGTCGGCGCCCCTGCGCTGCTGCTGCTCGCGCGGCTGATACAGGGCCTGTCGGTTGGCGGCGAATATGGCGCGAGCGCGACCTATCTTTCGGAAATGGCGGGTCAGGAACGGCGCGGTTTCTGGTCGAGCTTTCAGTATGTCACGCTGATCATGGGGCAGCTGATCGCGCTGGCCGTACTGCTGATATTGCAGCAGGCGCTGGGCGAGGCCACGCTGGAGGCATGGGGCTGGCGCATACCCTTCGCGATTGGCGGGGCGTTGGCGCTGATCGTCCTCTATCTGCGGCGGCGGCTGATGGAGACGGACAATTTCAAGAAAGCGGCGGCACGCATGGATGCGCCCAAGTCCGGCCTGTTCACATTGCTGCGCCACCACCCGGGACAAGCGCTGCTGGTGATCGCGCTGACCGCGGGCGGCACACTCGCCTTTTATACCTACAGCACCTACATGCAGAAATATCTCGTCAATTCGTCGAACTTCACGCGGATCGAGGCGAGCTGGATCATGGCGGGCGCGCTGGCGCTGTTCATGTGCCTGCAACCTGTGTTCGGCTCGTTTTCCGACAGGATCGGGCGCAAGCCGCTGATGATCTTCTTCGGGCTGGCGGGGCTTTGCGGCACGGTACCGCTGTTCCGCACATTGGAGCAGACGAACGACACGCTGGTCGCATTCTCTCTGGTGGTTGCGGCACTGGTGGCGGTGAGCGGCTATACCTCGATCAATGCTGTAGTGAAGGCCGAGCTGTTCCCGGCCCATATCCGCGCGCTGGGCGTCGCCCTGCCCTATGCGATCGCCAATGCACTGTTCGGCGGCACCGCCGAATATGTCGCGTTTCAGCTCAAGCAATGGGGCATGGAAAGCAGCTATTACTGGTATGTCAGCGGCATGATCGGCCTGTCGCTGATCGTCTATATTTTCATGACCGACACGCGCATCACCAGTCAGATCGATCGAGACTGATCGAAGGTCAGCCAGTCGTCCTTGCCAGTCCCGCCCGGGCGTCATACACTCCAGCAAAAGATAATTGGAGGGTTGCATGTCCGCACAGCCGGATGAGGAAACGCGCATGAGCGACGCCGAACGGGCGGCGCGCCAGCAACTGGCCGCATGCTATCGCATATTCGACATGATGGGATGGACCGAGTCCATCTATAATCACATTTCCGTGCGCGTCCCCGATGAGCCGGGCGCATTTCTGATCAATCCCTACGGCCTGCTCTATTCCGAGGTCTGTGCGTCCAATCTGATCAAGATCGATATCGACGGCAACACGCTCGACGGCAGCCCCTACCCCGTCAACAAGGCGGGGTTCACGCAGCACAGCTATTTCCACCGCCACCTCGATTGGGCGCATGCGATCTGCCACACGCACACGACCGAAACGATGGCGGTATGCAGCGTGGAAGGCGGCCTGCAACCCATCAATTTTTATGCAACAGGCCTGACCGGCAAACTCGCCTATCATGATTTCGAAGGCATCACGGTACGCCCTGAGGAAGGCGAGCGGTTGCTCAAGAATCTGGACGACAAGCGCATCCTGATGTTGCGCAACCATGGCCCCGTCGTGCTTGCGCGCACGATACCGGAAATGTTCTTCACCTACTGGGTATTGCAACGCGCCTGCGAAATTCAGGTCGCAACGCTTGCCATGGGCAAACCGATCCTGGTGCCGGACGATGTCGTCGCGGTGCATCAACGCGACGCAAAGGAGATTGAAATTCCCGGCGGCACGGGCAGCGCCGATTTCGAGGCATGGGTGCGCAAAATCGACCGGATCGACACGAGCTGGCGCAACTGACGCCAGCAGTCGACATGCTTCACACCGTCACCCCCCGGCGAGAACTTCGTCCACCCATTGAGGCACAAGCTTGCCTGCAGGGCCCATCCGGCTTTCATGGAAATAGACGCTTCCGGCCGACGGATCGAGATTGAGCTCCAATGTATCCGCGCCGACATGGCGCGCCGTCTGCACGAAACCCGCCGCCGGATAAACCGCACCCGACGTGCCGATCGACACGAACAGATCGCAATTCCGAAGCGCTGCGTCGATCCGGTCCATCTCATAGGGCATTTCACCAAAAAACACGATGTCGGGCCGCAGGGCTGGTCTGTCGCACACTTCGCACATGCTGGCCGGGGGCATCGGCGCGGACCAGCCGCGTGCCGCGCCGCACGACGCGCACAAGGCCGAGAGGAGCTGACCGTGCATGTGCAATACCTGCGTACAACCGCCCCGCTCATGCAGGTCATCGACATTTTGCGTGACGAGCAGCAGGTCGCCCTTCCATTCCCGCTCCAGCCGGGCCAGCGCGACATGCGCGGGGTTGGGTTCCACATCGTCCAGTTTCGCGCGCCGCTCATCATAGAAGCGGTGCACCAGCTCGGGATCCCGTGCGAGCGCCTGCGGCGTGCAGACATCCTCGACATGATGCCCTTCCCATAGGCCATCAGGGCCGCGAAATGTCGCGAGGCCGCTTTCCGCCGAAATTCCGGCGCCGGTAAGGATGACAATTGAACGATAGTCTGGCATCGGCATGTCATGCAAAGGATCACAGAAAGACGCAAGCCATGACGGCAGTTGGAATTATCGGCAGCGCAGGGCGCATGGGTCAGGCGATCAAGGCCGAGCTGGACGCGCGCGCCATCCCGTGCGCGGGCGGCGTCGACAAGGGTGCGGGCAACCTGTCCGACCTGATCGCGAAGAGCGACGTGCTGATCGATTTTTCGACACCCGCGGCACTGAAGGAAGTGCTGGAAGACTGCATGGTCGCGAAGAAGCCGATCGTTATCGGTACGACCGGGCTGGAAGAAGCACATCATCACCTGATCGACGCGGCATCGCACAACATACCCGTCTTGCAGACCGGCAATATGTCACTGGGCGTCAACCTGCTGGCGTCGCTGGTCGAGGATGCCGCGCGGCGGCTGGGTGATGACTGGGATATCGAAATCGTTGAGATGCATCACCGGCACAAGGTCGACGCGCCGTCCGGCACCGCGTTGTTGCTGGGCGAAGCGGCAGCGCGCGGGCGCGGGATTGACCTTGCGGCCAACAGCGAGCGCGGCCGCGATGGCATCACCGGCGCACGCAAGCCCGGCGCAATTGGCTTTGCCGCCCTGCGCGGCGGATCGGTCGCGGGCGATCATCAGGTATTGTTCGCGACGGAATATGAGCGGATCGAGCTGGCGCATCGTGCGGAAAATCGCGCGATCTTCGCGCGCGGCGCGGTGAAGGCGGCGCTGTGGCTCGCCGGGCAACCCGCCGGGCGCTATGACATGAAGAATGTTCTGGGGCTTTAAGGCTCCATGAAAAAGGCCGATGTCTTCGAATTTTATCGTCGGCTGGCGGAGAATGATCCGGCACCGACGACCGAGCTGGAATATGGCAACGACTATCAGTTGCTCGTCGCGGTGGTCCTTTCCGCGCAATCGACCGATGTCGGGGTCAACAAGGCTACCCGCGCGCTGTTCGAAAACGTCAAGACGCCGCAGCAGATGCTCGACCTCGGCGAAGAGGGGCTGAAGCGGCATATCCAGACCATCGGCCTGTTCAACTCCAAGGCCAAGAACGTGATCGCGCTCAGCCAGCTGCTGGTCGATGAATATGGGGGAGAGGTGCCGGACACGCGCGACGACCTCGTCACGCTGCCCGGCGTGGGCCGCAAGACCGCCAATGTCGTACTCAATTGCTGGT
>CAYGOH010000052.1:0-10036 GCA_964351385.1 uncultured Sphingobium sp.
CGCGCGCGATATGGGGCTGAAACTGGGCTATGCAAAGGGCGCGATCGTGGGACATCCCGCACGGGCCAACTGGGACGAACTGACCGGAAAATGGCGACGTATCTGTGCTGAACGTTATGCGCTGATGCAGGACAGGGGAGGGAGTGCCTTGCGGTGGATCGGCAAGACCTGGCTGGAGCTGCCTGCAATACCCGTCCACGCCCTGCGCATTTTGGGTACATCGCAACAGATGAGCTGGCCTGAGCGCTTCGCCGCGTTGCGGACGCTCGCCTGCATCAGGCTGTGGCGATTTGCCGAAGGGCACCGTATTTTGTTGCGGAAGGGCGGTGACGCATGACCAGCACGCCTTTTCATGTCAGCATCTGCATCGTCGGCTTCCATAATGACGAAGAAATAGAACAATGCGTCGCCGCGCTTGCAAAATCGACTCATGATGCGTTCGATATCGTCATTTGCGAAAATGGCGGGCGCAGGTCGTGGGAGCAGCTAAAGGCGCGCCTTCCTGACCGCCTGCCCGGAGGCCAGAAGATCGAATGCATCTGTGCGCCCGGCAATATCGGCTATGCCGGTGGCGTGAACATGGCCATGCGGACCCGGCCTGAATCGAGTGCCTGGTGGATTGTTAACCCGGATACCGAGCCGGAGCCCGAAGCGATGGCGGCCTTGATCAATCGCCTTGCGCGCGGTGATTGCCATATGGTCGGCGGTACCCTCTACGATGGGCGCGGCAGGGTTCAGGCCTATGGCGGGCTGTGGCGCTTTTGGCTGGGTCGGCCCGTGTCCCTGGGCATGGGCTCCAATGTGAAGGATCCGGTCGACGGCGCTGCGGTTGAAGAGCGCATGAACTATATTCTCGGCGCCTCGATGATGGTCGATCGCCGTTTTGTTGAGCGGGTTGGCCTGATGAGGGACGACTATTTCCTCTATTGTGAAGAGGTTGAATGGTGTCTGAGGGCCGGCAAAATGGGGATGCGTCTGGGCTTCGCGCCGGATGCGCGGGTCCGCCATGACCAAGGCAGCACGACCGGTTCGGCAGGGTCGATCCATAGCCGCCCCCGCCTTCCGATCTATATGGACGAGCGCAACAAGCTCCACGTTATCCGCGACATATCCTCGTGGCGTTTTCCGATTGCTGTCGTCGCAACACTGATGCTGCTCACACTGCGTTATGCTGCGCGCGGTGCATGGACCCAGTGGCGCTATGCCCTGTCGGGCTGGTGGGCCGGGGTAAGGGGTGAGCGGGGTATTCCTGCGCTGCTCGGATAAATGCGCGCTGGGGTCAGGCGTCCGAAATCGATCCGGCCCGCTGCGTACCCACAAGCCCACGTCTGTCGGCTGCGGGCAGAGTGTCTATCAGACTGGCCAAAAATTGGTCGAGCAGGGCGTAGGAAGGGGTGTCGCCAAAGCGCACAATCGACGCGCGGACCAGAACACCGTCGCCGATGATGCCTGCCATCGCGGATTTCAGCCTGTCGCGGCGTTGATCGGCTGCTGACCGCGGCAGATATTCGCCCAGCCGCGTCCAGTAGACGATATCTTCCGTTCGCCGTCCGCTGCCCGCCGTCAGCGCCACTGCCGGGACCGTTGCACCGGTTCCCAGATGGATATCATGGTCCATGCGCTGCTGGATCGGCAGCCCCACGGCCGGATAACAGCTTTCAGGCCGATGCAATTGCAATATATCGCTCTGCGCCTGGCCATAGGCGATCAGCAGCATCACATACTCGCCCGACCTTTTGTTGACATAGCGGCGGGTCAGCGTGTCGCTGTATAATTTGTCGGCAAGGCTGCCGGGAACCTTCGGAATGACGATGTCGCCGCCTTCGCCCATCGTCCAGTCGCCGAAGCTTTTGGGTATCATGTCCGTGAGTGCGTCGTCGCCTTTCAGGACGATGCGGGTGCGCGGGCGCAGCGCCTCGGCGCATCCCAATGCGGCAAGGCAGGCCGTTCCGAACAGAATATCTCGGCGGTTGATCGTCATGCGGACGCCCTCCCGCGATGGAAGAGCTTTTGCAACATCCAGTCGATGCCGAACATCGCGGCGAGGGCGAATGTGAACAGCACTATGCCCGTTGTTACGTGGAGAAAACCCTGTGCGGCTGCGTCGCCTGCATAATATGTCAGGAGTATCAGGGCGCCGACACGAACGACATTGACGAAGATTGCCACCGGTACGATCAGCGCGACCAGCAAAAGGCTATAGCGCCACGAAGCCCGGTGCATCAGGTAGATATAGAAGAGCGTCACGGCGGTCAGGCCGACGATGCTGTTCATCCCTGCACAGGCGTCTTCGACCAGCAATTGATACCGTCCGACAAACAGCGTGATGCCCTCCCGCGCGAGCGGGTAGCCGAACGGTTCCAGCAGCGCGGTCGCGGCGTAGGATACGAATGTTCTGAGCGGTGCGGTGGCCTGGTCTATCAGCCAGCCGGGAGGGGGCACGAGAAAGCCCAGATAGAAGAACGGGAATATATTGTGGCGCAGCGCTGCCCAGCCGACCAGCCGATAGGCAAGCGCGATCATCGTCAGATATACGCCCGCAGCCTCTAGGCTGATAAAATCATAGGCTCTGCCGAATATATAGACCGGAAGGCCGATGGTCAGGATTGCGGCCACAGCGAGGTTGTTCGGGGCCGTTTTCCGGGCTTGCATGTCGGCAAAGCTCTGGCTGATCAGCCATAGTCCCGTCGCAAATACGATGGGGCCATGCGCGCCGATTTCCATCGACCACACCTCGCGGCCCAGCCCATATATTGTGGGCAGAAGGAGGGCTAAAAACCCTGCGAAGAGCGGCCAATGCCGGATCGCCGCCCGGCGAAGTTCCAGGCGGCTGTCATATGCGGGTGAGGAGGGGACTGTGCTCGCCATTGTCCCTTATCGAGCCGAGAGTTCGGGAATCCTGATCAGAAATCGTTCAAAAATGTACCAATCACCGTCGCCCGGTCGGCACTCAATTCATTGGCGATTGTCTTTACATCGTTGACGTAGCTATCATTCTTCTTCGCGACGATCATCGCATAGCGCACGGCCATGGCGATGCGGCGCGCGTCGGCGGAGGCATTGCCCGGAGGCGTATCGACGATGGTCACGTCGAAATCGCGAAGGCAGGCGTCGAGCAGATCACTCATCCGTCGACTGGCGAGCAGCTCCTGAGGGTTTGGCGCCACACCGCCGGAATAGATGAGGGAGAGGTTCGGAAAAACGTCGGCCTGAATGATGTCCGTCAGATCGACTTCGGTATCGCCAAGCCCTTGGCGAAGACCGGGTATGTCGTCCCGGCTTGGCGCGATATATTCCTCCAGTCCGGGGTCACGCATGTTCGCGTCGATCAGCATCGTATTGAGGCCGGCCAGAGCGAAAGACATGGCGAGATTGACCGCGCAATAGGTCGTCCCGACACCCGGCGTCGCAGCGCAGATGGCAAGCGAACGCCGCCCATCGCCAATATGCTTGGCTTTGAGATGGGTCTGCAGCGATCCGAAGGATTCGGACTGGATCGAATTGGGTGCCGATAGCGCGACGATCTTGCGCGAAAAGCGAAAACCGCTTCGGCCCATAGAGACAACCTGTTGGAGGTCGAACTCTTCGGCGGATCCGGTCGTCTCATCAATCTCAGTGGCACTTTCGGCCACCGCTTCGGTCTGATCGCTAATCTGTTCCACTGGCGTGTCGCTCTTTTCCATCTGGATCACTGGGTTGCCCGTTTCCATAGCGGAAGGCGGATGCCCAGCCATTTCCACAGGAAGCCTTCGTCGGCATCGTCACCGGGTGCGCGACCCATGGCGCCGATAACCGGCAAGCCACTGTTCGCAAGATCTTCCGGAGCCCGGACGCGGCGGCTCAGCAGCTCAATGATAAGGGAGGTCAGGATACCCAGGGCAAAGCCCATGCCTATCGCGCCTGTCAAGATCAGGCCGACCTTTGGAAATTCCGGCTCGCTGGGTGCCACCGCACTGCCGAGCAAGGTGATGCCGGCTTCCATCGTCTGTGCCTGCTGCTCATAATCTGCGGCTTTGCCTGCCGCCTTGTCAAACTGATTGCGCAATACCTGAACATCCGTCGCGAGGCGCTGTGCTTCGCCAACCTTGCCCCGCTGTGCCAGAACCTTGCGGGTTTGCGCAGACAGCAGGCTTGCGGCCGAGGGGCCTCCGATCATGGAATTGGATCGTGCAGCAGCCGTTTCACGGGCGACTGCCGCTTCGACCGCTGCACGCTGCTCCTTGAGGTTTCGAATATCGGGGTGGTTTGGTCCCAGAGTTCTGGACGATGCGGCGATTTGGGCGTCGATCATCGAAAGTTGAGCAGAGGACGGAGCGACAAATGTACCTACTGCCGCCTGCGCGACAGGCACGTTCTGGGCCAGGGCCTTCAGTTTTGCCATTTCCGGATCGCTGTTGTCTTCCTGAAGAACGATGCCGTTTTCGCGTTCGAAATCGGTTTTGCGCTTTTCCGCAGCAGCAAGCTGGTTACGCAGTTTTTCGGTCTGCTCGCCGAACCATGCAGCATTGCGTGCGGCGCTTTCCCGCTTGAAATCGAGCGTGTGCTCGACATAGGCCTGACGCACCGCATCGGCTGTCTTCGCCGCTGCTTCGGGCGACGTAGATGTGTAGGATATCGCCAGAATATTGCTGTTTTCTACCCAGTTGACATAGGTGTTGTTCATGATTGTCTGGGCCAGCCAACGGCGAAAATCGCGATTGTCGCTCGGTGCCCGTTCGGCATAGCGTGCCGCCAGCGCCGGCGAGTTCGCCCAGCCCAGCGCATCGACGACCTTGCCGGCGACGCGATAATCCTGAATGAGCTGCATCTGCGTCTTGACGAATTCACGAGCCGACCGCGAACCGATCATATCGCCGGTCACGGGGTCGGGTTTGAGCAGGTCCAGCATAAGCCGGGAATTTGCGCTATAGCGCGGCGGAACCGATGCAATGACCAAAGCGGCCGCAATAAAGCAGCCTATGGTCGAAAGCAGGACGATCGCCCGGCGCGCCCAGAGAATTCGGAAGAATTGTATGAAGCTCATATACTGATCTCAATCCTCAGAAGAACCGTTCGCCGATCACGATTACATCACCATCTTTAATAAGTCCCGAAAGGTCGAATCTTTTGATCTTCTCGCCATCGCGATAGATTTTCGCCTTTTTCTCGGACCCCATCGCGCCGACACCGCCAGCCGTTGCTATGGCTTTGCGCAATGTCATGCCGGATTCGATCTTGTATGTTCCCGGACTGTTGACCTGACCATAGACATAAAAGGTTTCAGCTTTCGGAATAAAAATCTTGTCGCCGGGTTTGACAACCGGATCTTCATTGGGTCCGCCGATAGCGATCTTGCGCGTGTCAAGCTTGAGTTCCTCGCCGGAGGCACGCCGCAGGGTCAGGAAATCGGACCCGGTGTCCCTCGCTCCGCCCACTCTGGCCAGTATCTCGGAGACGCGATAATCGCGGTCTATCGGGACCATGCCGGGCTGGCCGACTTCACCCAGTACGACGACATAGCGGCTCGCATAGTTTGCGATCGCCACATTGACGACAGGATCCGCATAATAACCGCCCGCTTCAAGCATCCGGCCGACCTTGTCGCGAAATTGCAGAACCGTCATGTCGGCGGCCTTCACCGTGCCGAGAAAAGGCAGCTGAAGTGTGCCGTCAGTCTGGACCTGTACCTGCGGATTGAACTCCGGGCGGCCCAGAACCGAAACATTGACGACGTCCCCGGGGCCGAGGACATAAGCACCGTCGGTCATCGGCGCAGTGGCGGGTTCGGCGGCCGGCTGCACGGCTGGGGCAGTGGCCTGCCCATCTGTTGCGGGCAGGGGCTGACCCATGGGTTGGGGCTGCGCCAGAGGCTGACCTGCGGGCACCGTCTGCGCGGCCAAGGGTGCGTTGATCGCTGTCAGCAACACCAGCATCGCGACGCTAGCGGATCTGACGGTCGTGATCACAGTGCGAAATAATTTCATGCCTTCATTACCTTCTCGCATATTTTCGGCACCCGATTACTCAGATTACAAGGACAGCTGCGCTGTCAGTCCGATACGATTATTGCTATAGTCGTAAATCGTGCCATTCGCGGACCGTTTCTCATGTGTCACATCGAATGTGAACATAAGCTTAGGCCTGAACTGATAGCTGACCGATGCGAAAATATTTTTTCTGTTATCGTGGTCGAGCTGATCGAGCGCGGGAATACCGGGAACATCAGAACCGATGAACCGCCGCCTTGAAAGAGACATCCCGCCCTGAAGCGAGGTAATGGGGCTGATCGCATAGCTTGCGGTCAGGCTGTAGTTGGTGTCTACATGATAGTTCGCGTCAACCGCCAGTGCCGATGATATTGCTCGGCTAAAGGAGCCGTGCAGCATGAGATCGGGCGTCACCTGCGCCGTGAGATCGCCGCTCCAGTTCAGGCCGTGAAATTCTTCCAGGCCCTGCTGGCGCGACTTCACTTCCGTATAGGTCAGCTGAATCGACCCCTGTAGGCGTGTGCCGAGGTTCCGGGAGAAGCTGCCGCCATAAGACCGCACGCGGTTGCCGCCTTCGCGGCCATCGGGCAGAATCTGATTGGGGAAACGGGTGTCGCTCTGCTGCACGAACAGCAGGATATCGCCCACCGATGGGTGAACATATCCCAGGCCGCCCGAATAGCTCCAGACATTCTTGTTCCGAATTTTCCTCAAAGTATCGCTGTTGGTCCCGTCGAGATAGGAAACGCTGACGGTGGGCCGAATGCCGTAGCTCTTGCCGCAGGCGACAGTCGTGCCGACACCCAATAATGTTTCAGTGTTTTTGACAGTGCTCGGCGGTTCGCCCGGCAAAATCGCCCGTTCGCCCAAATCGCTCTGGCCGCGACTGACGCTACCGCTGAAGCTCGGGTCGCAGATCGGAAAATCCATGTTGACGCCAGAGTTCAGGTTAATACGTTCCCGGTCAAGCCGCGTGTTCTTGCGATGAAATTCATAGCCGACGCCGCCAGCCAGCGAAAAGCTGTGCGGGCCGAAGGGCAGGCCGATATTCACATTCAGATTCGGCGTTACTTTCTCATCACTGCGGGAAACCCCACGAAGTGCTGCCGCCGATGCGCTGGTTCGGGCAATGTTCGATTGGTGCTGGACGCCAAGCGATGCCGACAGGTCAATATGTCGTTCGGGCGCGGCGCTCACGCCATAGCCGGTACCACCCATGGATTGAGCCATCGCCGGCGCGGAAAACCCAATAGTCGCTGCTATAGCGATCATCGATGAACCAAAGATTTTTTTATCCACCCCTCACTCCCACATGATGCCGGGCTAGTCGGAACTTCATTACCTCATTCCGGGTGCTGCGCAAAGATATTGCAGTGCGGCAGCTCTAATTCCGCAAAAAGGTTTTCCCAACTACCCCTGGTTTTTCGTCTAATCACACTTGTCGTTACTATAGTCTATTGCAAGAAAGTATATAAAATATGCTGCTATTGCGATGAATCGGATTTTTTGACCGCATTTTTTGCGGGGTCATAAGCGGCATTATACTGAACTGATTTTTCGCCTTGCTGCAATATCCGGCCTACCTCATTTGCAACGATCGCATCTGTTCGCTGCTTTGTAATCATTTCCAGCGCCAATTTTTCAGCCGTCGCGCCCGTTATCGGTTCGATAATGGTTTCCCTGATCCGGTTTACGCGGATCACCGCGCCTTCGGGCGAAGCAAATACCGCGTTGGGCGGCAGTTGCGCAATTTTTTCGGCAACATCCGCATTGATCGTCAGGGCGTCGATAGCGCCGACAGACCTGCGGAACTGAACCTTTTGCCTTGCCAGCATATCTTCGATCTGCGCCATGGTATCCAGTGGTTCGATCGCCTTTACCAGCTCAGGCGTATTGGCCAGAACGATCAACTGGTCGACAAGGAAAATGCGCCGCTGATTGAAGCTCGCCGGATGTGAGGCGACATATTGCCGCGCTTCGTCGGCCGAGGGGGCAGGCACTGTCGACCTGATTTTTCCCGTTAACGCGTCGACCAGCACCATCTGGCGCGCCTTGTCTTCCATGATCGCCGTAGCCGGGACCTTGTTCAACCCTTGCTTGACGGCTTCATCTGCCAGCAGGCGCCGGATGACAATGGACTTCAATGCGGCCTGTTCGAGTTCCTTGCTCGGTGTCGGGCTGTTCGCTTCCTGCCGCAAGTCCATCACGGTCAGCTCTTTGCCGTTCACGGTTGCAACCACTTGGCCGGTTGGCGCTTTTACCTTCTTCTCGTCGCAGGCTGAAACCAACAACAATGCGGGAATTAAGGCAAAGCTTAAGGTTTTCATTTTAACCTCTTTTTCTTAATGGGCGGAGCCGCGCCAATCGCCACCCGTTTCGAATCGGCTCTCGATATAGTTCGCCGGCGCCCCGGGGCATAGCGCGTAAACCATCGGTGTAAACGCATCGTTGATAGGCAATGATAAATGAAGATGCGAGGTTTCAATTCTATGGCGGTCTCCAAAATCCGGTTATGCCTGGCCGCCTCGGGGGGAGGGCATGTTCGCCAAATCCTCGACCTTGAACCTTTATGGCGAGACTATCCGCATTTTTTCGTGACAAAGGATACAGCGCTCGGCAATTCGATTGCGCGCGAACATCCCGGTCATTTCGTATCGCATGTTGCGCTCGGCCAGGCGCGCCTCGGCGCGCCCTTCCATATGGCCTGGGCGGCCGTCCGCAATTGTGTGGAATCGTTCAAGATCATCTGGAAAAATCGGCCTGACGTGGTTCTCACCACCGGCGCGGGGTCGATGTTTTTCACGGTGCTCTGGGCGCGGGTATTTGGCGCGCACATCGTTCTGATTGACTCCTTCGCGCGGTTCGACCGTCCTTCGGCCTTTGCTCGATTGGCAGGCCCGCTAGCGCACCTGCGTATCGCTCAGGCGGAGGAATCCGGGCGCCATTGGCCCGGCTCGGTTGTCTTCGAGCCGTTCCGCGTCATCAAGAAGGCCCGACCGCAAAAGAAGCCGCTGCTTTTTGCGACCGTCGGCGCCACGCTGAAATTCGAGCGGCTGGTTGATCTGGTGACGCACGCCAAGCGCAGCGGGGTGCTGGATGGCTATGACGTCATCATGCAGGTGGGAGAGGGGGCCAGTGCGCCTTCCGATATCGAAAGCCATGAAACATTACCGTTCGACCGGGTGAAGGACATTCTCCTGGAGGCCGATTTTGTTGTCTGCCATGGCGGCACGGGATCGCTGATCACGGCGTTGAGGGAAGGTTGCCGTGTCATCGCGGTACCGCGCCGGTTCGAACTTGGTGAGCATTATGACAATCACCAGAGTGAAATTACGGGCGCTTTCGCCGAGAGAGGCCTCGTCGAAGTTGCGAATACCGATGCGGAGTTTGCGGCTGCGATCGAGGCGCTGAAAGCGCGGGAGCCCGTTTGCGCTACCACTGACCCAGGCGCGCTGATAGAGTATTTGCGTGATTATTTGGAAAGTCGCGCGGCGCCCAAGTGAGCCGTCTGCCAGTGAGCCGTGTGGTGGCAGGTTGGCAACGGCCCGTGTTATTATATCCTGGGTGCGAAAATCCGGGATTCTTCAGAACGCGTTACGGTGAATGAGCACTTTCACGGTCGTGAAAAGGATGGAAATATCGCGCCACAGCCGCCACCCGTGCACATATTCGAGATCGGCCTTGAGGCGATTTTCCAGGTCTTCCCGCAAAAGGGTGGAGCCGCGATAGCCGCGAATCTGGGCAAGGCCCGTAATTCCGGGTTTGAGCGCATGGCGAACCCAATATTGTTCGTCGATTTCCCAGAACAGCTGATCCCCGGCCAAAGAGCCGAGCGCATGCGGACGAGGGCCGACAAGGCTCATGTCGCCGCGCAGGACATTGAGAAGTTGCGGCAATTCATCGATGCTGGTGCTGCGTATGAATGCGCCCACCCTTGTAATACGCTCATCGTCGCGCTGCGTTGACTGGTTGCCCTCCGCGTCGCACACTTCTGCGCGCATGCTGCGAAACTTCAGGATATTGAACAGCTGGTTTGACCGCCCGATCCGCTGCTGGCGGAAAAAGACCGG
>CAYGOH010000052.1:10046-11680 GCA_964351385.1 uncultured Sphingobium sp.
ACCGGCCCTTTGCTTTCAAGCTTTATCACGATGGCCACAATGATGAACAACGGGGCCAGGATGATGAGAGCGGGAACCGTCAGGGTGAGATCGAGCGCGCGTTTCTTTGCCCGATTGGCCATACTGAGCGGCCCGCGCGATACGACGAGGGTATCGTTGCCGCTGTAATCGGACAGCCCGATCGCGCCCAGTTTATTGGATTCCGGGAGCAGGATTTCACCTCGGATATTGGATCCTTTAAGAAGGAGCGCCCACGCACGCTGCCGTTCGATCGGGCATGCGACCACAACCCTGTCAAAGCCGTGCAGATAGCTGGCAAGGCGCGACAGCATTTTCGGATTATGGAGATCGGGTTCGATCGATTCCGTGCGGGCGTCGATGATATTGCCATGATACCGGCCGGTATATTCAACTTCGTCCAGGATGAGCAGTTCATCGGTCAGGGAGTCGTCGGTGCGATTGCGCGTGTAATAATAAAAGCCGATGCGTGCGAAGGCGAGGATGAGCCCGCTGCTGCATGTGCCGGCCGCGAACTGGAGGCGAGAGACAAAGGAGCCCGCGTCGAAGAAAAATCCGACCATCAGCACAATCAATATGGTCATGAACAGCGCGGTCAGCGACCGGCGCAGGCTTTCGGCGAGAGACCCCAGTGCATCGATCGTGTAGGCGCTGCGATTGAGTGCCAGCAAGGCGTAGAGCGGCACCAGCAGGTAAACCAGATTGAAGCCCGCCGGTGAGATCCAGGCCGATCCGCGGACGAAACCGGAGAACGAAAAACCGGCGATCAGGGCCAAACAATCCAGGATGATAAGCTGCGCGTACAGGACCAGCCTGATCGCCTGTTTGGATAATGCCCGTCTGGTACGCGTCCGCATGACTGCGCCATTAACGGCCCTGATATCCGTCACTGAATCGCTCCCTGTGACCTAAAGTCGTCGTGCCACATCAAAATGCGCCAGAGCGGGCTCTGGTGTTTTGACGACACCCATATATCCGGCTTTTTATATATATATGGTTTACGGCGGCTAATATGACACCAAAAGCAAAGGGCAACAATTTTTGTTTCGGGTGAAGGGCGGTTGCGACGAGTGGATTCTGCCCCAAATCGGGACGGGGAAACAGCTTTTACGAGAATCGGTCCTTGCTCCCGGTCCGCGCCAACGAAAAAAACTCCCGCAATGTGCGGGAGTTTTACAGATTTTATACCGAAACTGGAGTGTGTTGATACCTGATCAGAACAGCAGAAAGGCAATTCCGGTCAGTGCAACACCCATTGCGACATAGCCGCTCAGGCGTGAAACCTTGGAAATCACGATTTCCAAAATATCACGCGCATCGCGCGGAAGCTCTTCTGAATGATCTTGCGTTAAACGTGACGCAATCAAACTGTGCATGGCGGCGACCTCACCTTGTACCGAATGAATCGGTCGGGCTGGCTCTAGCGGTGAAGGCGCAGGAATTCTGTTCCTTATCTCTCCACCGTGCAACGTCTTTGGTTGCGGCAGTCCCATACCTAAACTTCTCCATTCAATGCGTGAAGCACGAGGCCCGTGCACTCAATGGATAACAATCTGATGACATAACATGAAGATATAGTAAATATCTTTGTTTAATAAGAGGTTTACGAAGCTTTA
>CAYGOH010000052.1:11690-12592 GCA_964351385.1 uncultured Sphingobium sp.
GCATTTCCCGGTGTCATCCGCCGCTCGGTAGAGTTGATCCGATTTGGATGTATTTTCACGACGATTAGACTTCCCCCGACGTTTCTTGCCGGATCACGTAAAAAGACCGCCCGGCTAGTGCTTCCCTTTTATTTCTAGCGCGAATTTTGCACCGCAGAACAGGCTCGATAATTTTTTGCGATCCTGAAGCGTTGCCGGCAGCGTTTTACATGCTGAATGATTTTATAGCCTTGCTGTGCACGCCGATGAAGCTGATTGCGCCGCTGCTTATGGTCTTGCTCGAATCGAGCGTCGTGTCGTCCTCATAGGTAATTGTTGTGGGATAAGTGTGGCCGTCCACGAAACCCTTGGCATTGAGGTTTGAAATGGTGAGCGTTTCGAGCGCGCGGGCGGTTGTGGCCGTGGTTGCCTTGATATAGCTGCCTAATGCCGAAGACTGGATGAAATTGACGCCCCAGAGAAATGAGGTCTCACCCGCCGCCGTCCATGTGTGGGCCTCCGGGGCGCTGGCCGGGACAGTCGCGGAATTATAGGGGGTGAATTCGCATGCTACGGTTGGCGTCAAATCCGGGCTTTGAAGATAACAGAGATACCATCCGCCGCCAGCATCGACGATGCCGTAAATCCCCAAAGTGCATGATGTGACCTGTGGCGTTGCCATCGTACCCACATTCAGGTCGATGACCGTTCTTATATTCTTTGAACCGCCGCCAAAATTGGCAAAAAGATAATCGGCCGAGCCCTTCTTGGTGAAGAAGGAGAGGATTCCGGGAACAGGCAACGTGCCGCCATACCCATATGTTAGAGTATGAAAACCCGGTCCAGCGCTTGCTTCCAGCAAATCGGCCGTGGTTGCGCCATCGGGCGCCATTATGGCATCAGCAGTTACCGCCACGTTGGTC
>CAYGOH010000052.1:12652-13334 GCA_964351385.1 uncultured Sphingobium sp.
GAAGAACTGAGATCCTCTGTCCTGATTAGGAGTTCGGCTGATGCCGGTTCTAGCAGCAGCCCGCGCAAAGCGTTACCGGCCGCTGGGTCATAGGCAATACGGGCGACATCATTTGCTGCCGTTTGCAGCACGCCGCCACTGTCGAAATAGGTACCGACCGATGTGCGCGAAACAGACCAGTCGGCAGGAAGGGTCGGTCCCACCGTGACAGAATAGGACGCGCCAACGGCTCCGCCCATGCGTCGCATCGCTGCGTGCGACACGCCAAATCCGAAGCCGCGATGGGGCATCAGGCCAGCGCCACAATATCAGTGGCTGTTGTGCCGGTGGCGCGGACGAATTGTGCCTGCACGTCGAGGATCTGGCCGTTTGCGACATTTTTGAATGTAACATCTGCGCCGCTGTCAATGCCCCGCAGAATGACCGTGCCGCCTGTCCCGATATAAAGGGCCTTTGGGATCGCGCTCAGCTCGGTGCTGTCATTCGGGCTGACAGCAAATGGTGCGCGCGAAGGCGCGCTGGGCATGTCACTATGGGCATGGAAGACGTCATTGGCCATGGATTGTTCCCCGATGAAGATGAAAGTGGGGAGGGGGCTAACCTAATACTATATCTGTAGGAAAGTGAAAAAAGCCAAATAGGTTATTAACCGTGTAAGGAGTAGGCTTTGCCGCCTCAATCG
>CAYGOH010000053.1:0-402 GCA_964351385.1 uncultured Sphingobium sp.
GCGCAACAGGTGGGCGTTGAGCTGCTTCTTGTTGAGCCAGCCGGTGCCGTAGATGCGGGTGAGCTGGGCGTTCTTCTGATCGCCGCGCCAATATGCGCCCGCGACGCGCATCAGCTTGAACGCCTGGGGGTCGAGTTTGCCGGTGGACGCCAGATGCGGCCCGCGGCACATGTCGAGCCAGTCATTCCCCGACCAGTACACGGTCAGCTCCTCGCCTTCGGGGAGTTCCGCCGCCCATTCCGCCTTGAAGCTTTCGCCGTCCGCCCGCCATTTCGCGATCAGGTCCTCACGCGTCCACACCTCGCGGCGCAGCGGCTTGTCGGCGCGGATGATCTCGCGCATCTTTTCCTCGATCGCGGGCAGGTCGTCGAGCGTGAACGGTCCGCGCGCCGCCGGAGCCAT
>CAYGOH010000053.1:412-13320 GCA_964351385.1 uncultured Sphingobium sp.
ACGTCATAGTAGAAGCCATCGTCGGTCGACGGGCCAAAGGTGATCTGCGTGCCGGGAAACAGCGCCTGCACGGCTTCGGCCAGCACATGCGCATAATCGTGCCGCGCCAGCTCCAGCGCGTCCGCCTCGTCGCGCGCGGTGATCAGCGCGAGGTCAGCGTCCTGCTCCAGCGGGCGCATGATGTCGCGCAGCTCGCCGTCGACCCGCGCCGCAATCGCCGCCTTGGCGAGGCCCGGCCCGATCGCCGCCGCGATATCCGCCGGGGTGGTGCCGGGCGCGACTTCGCGTGACGAACCGTCGGGCAGGGTGATTTTCAGCAGTGCGGACATGGCGGACTTCTTCAAAATGCGGTTTGGTGGCGGAAAGGCGCACGGTCCGGTCCTTAAAGGGAGGGCAGGTCCTGTCAACATAAAGCATCCGCTTTGGCTGTGACGGTGATTTGCCGCTTGACGCAAGAGGAGCGGGGCTATTCACTCCCGCCCGACTATGCGGGGGATGTCATGGAAGATCAGAATGTTGGGAGCGCGTTCGGTTTCGACGGAAGCTGGAAGGAATATGCGCCGATCGCGTTCACCAACCTGCTGCTGACGTTGGTGACGCTCGGCATTTACCGCTTCTGGGCGACGACGCGCACGCGGCGCTATCTCTGGTTGCGCACCCGCTTCATCGATGACCGGCTGGAATGGACGGGCACCGGCAAGGAGCTGTTCTTCGGGTTCATCATGGTCATCCTCCTGCTGGCCTTGCCGCTGTTCATCCTGCAATTCGGGGCGCAGGCGCTGATCATTCAGGGATATGCGGGCATAGCGGGCCTGCTGAGCCTCGCGTCCTTCGTGATCATCTTTTACCTCATCGGCGTCGCCCGCTTTCGCGCGCTGCGCTATCGATTGGGGCGCACCTATTGGCACGGGATCAGGGGCGGCAGCGACAATGGCGGCCTGAAATATGGCTGGTCCTACGTCTGGAAAACTATCGTCGGCTATATCCCGCTTGGCCTGCTGGTCCCGCGCGCCATGATGTCGCTGTGGAATGAGCGCTGGAATCATATGAGTTTCGGGTCCCATGCGTTTCATTCGAACGGAGACTGGCATGCGACGTTCAAGCGATATCTGCTGATCTATCTCCTGCCGTTCTTGCTGGTGCCAGCGGCCATGGTATTCGCGGCCAACATGACCATGGGTTCCCGACCCGCATTGGGTGGACTGATTCTGATCGGATTCTTGGCAGTCCTGTTCCTCTATATCGGCATTCCGCTCATCATGATGGCCTTCTACGCCAAGTTCTTCCGCGAAGGCGTTGGCGGGCTGTCGCTCTCGACCCTCGAATTTCAGTTTACCGCGCGGACATGGGGCTGGATCAAGCTGTTTCTCGGCGACGTCCTGCTCGTGCTCTGCACCCTCGGCATCGGCATCATTTTCCTGCAATATCGCCACTGGAAATTCTTCATCACCCATATGGAGGCGACCGGCGAGATCGATCTGGATGCGCTGACCCAATCGACAACAACTCTGTCGAAGCATGGTGAGGGCCTGCTCGATGCGCTGGATGTCGGGGCGTTCTGACCGCGCATGATTGAGGCACCATGATCGAAGCTCAGGTCTGGCATTATGACGGGCGCAACGCCAATCGCTGGCAGCCGCGCCTGCTGGGGGATAGCGAGGGCTTCCGCCTGATCGGCGACGATTGGGAGGCCGGCCCCTATCGCTGGGCCGATCTGGTGGCGCTCGACAATGCCGGGCCGGATGCGGTGCTCGGCCATGTGGCGGAGCAGGGCTGGCGTCTCGGCTTCGCGGGCGATGTCCCGGCCGATGTCGCCGCGCTGTTGCCGCAACGCCCGC
Source organism: uncultured Sphingobium sp. (assembly GCA_964351385.1). Taxonomy (GTDB): domain Bacteria; phylum Pseudomonadota; class Alphaproteobacteria; order Sphingomonadales; family Sphingomonadaceae; genus Sphingobium. The sequence continues at coordinate 2,251 of CAYGOH010000053.1, forward strand.
GCTATGGCGGCTTTATCGACCGCGTGGGCCTGTGGCGGGCGAGCGCCGCGCTCGCCTGCGTCGCTGCTCTTGTCCTGTTCGTCGGCATAAAGGCGCCCGGGTGGGTCGCGCCGTTCGTCCCGCAAAGCTGGGAGGACAATCTGGGCGATGCGATGGTCGGCGATTTCGGCGGGCGCTATTGCCACACGCCAGAGGGCGACGAGGCCTTGCGCGCGCTGGTGGGCAAGATCGATCCCGAAGGCCATGCCCGCTCGATAGAGGTCGCCAATATCCGCATGGTCAACGCCATCGCCCTGCCGGGGCGGCGCATCATCCTGTTCACCGACCTCGTTGAAAAGGCGGAGTCGCCCGATGAGGTGGCGGGCGTGCTCGGGCATGAGCTCGGCCATGTCGAACATCGCGACACATTGACGGCGTTGATGCGGCAACTTGGGTTGTCGGTCATTCTGGGCGGGCTGGACGGCAGCGGCGGGAGCTATCTCAATACGGCGCTGGGCCTCAGCTTCAGCCGCGAGGCCGAGCATCAGGCGGACCTCGCAGCCATCGATTCGCTGAAAGCCGCAAATATCTCGCCGCGCCCGACGGCGGCATTTTTCCAGCGCCTTGGCGGGGTGCCGGACAAGGAGGACGGGAAGAAATCCGACCAGAAAGCGAAGGGGGATGCGGACAGCACCCGCGACCGCATCGAGCAGGCGACGGGATGGCTCGCCAGCCACCCCACATCGCGCAGCCGCTATGAATTGTTCGATAACGCAGCGGTAAAAGGTCACAGCTACGCGCCAGCGCTGACCGCGCAGCAGTGGGAGGCGCTCAAGAATATGTGTGTCGATGATCGCACCGTGAAATCGGACCGCGATTTCTGGTTCTGACGCGCGAAATATTCAGCGCGGCGCATTCTGTGCTCCTGCTTTCGCAGGAACACCGCACCCGGCCCCTTGCCAGCATGGCGCGCACCTCGTCATAAGGCGCGCATGACCGAAGATGCTCCGATCACCCATGTTGCCCGCGCCGACGGCGTACAACTCGCCTATCGCTTCACCGATGGCGCAGGCCCGCTGTTCGTGTTCCTGCCCGGCTATATGTCGGATATGGAGGGCGGCAAGGCGCAGGCGGTGTTTGCGTACGCGCGGGCGAACGGCAGGGCGTGCCTGCTGCTCGATTATTCGGGGTGCGGGGCGAGCGATGGCGCGTTTGAGGACGGCACGCTCACCCTCTGGCGTGACGATGTGCTCGCGCTGATCGCGCATGTCTGGCCGCAGGGTGCGGTCGTCCCCATCGGTTCCTCAATGGGCGGTTGGCTCGCGCTGCTTGTCGCGCTGGCGCTGGGGGATCGCGTTGCGGGTCTGGTCGGCATCGCCGCCGCGCCCGATTTCACAAGCTGGGGGTTCACCGACGCGCAAATGGCGGAGATGCGCGCCAACGGCAAACTGGTCGAGCCGTCCGACTATGATCCTGCGGGCTATGTGACGACGCTCGGTTTCTGGGAATCGGGTCAGGCGAACCTGTTGCTTCAGGACGCCATCGCGCTCGATTGTCCGGTCCGGTTCATCCACGGCCAGCATGACGATGTCGTCCCGTGGGAGATCCCGTTGCGCGCCGCCGACAAGCTGCGTTCAGACGATGTACAGACGCTGCTGATCAAGGATGGCGACCACAGATTGTCGCGCGACGTGGATATCGCGCGGTTGCTCGCCCTTGTTGATGGATTGCTGAACGGCCTATGATCCTTGCCAGCCTATTGTTGATGCAGGCCGCCTATGCCCCGGAAACAGAGGCGGTGATGAACCGCGCGCGGCGCGAGGCGGCGGAGCAGAACGCCGCCCCGTCCGGGGAGGTGGCATCGCGCCTGAACGGCATGTCGCTCTATCTGCCTGCGGAAATTGCCGAGCGCCTGCAACGGTGCATCGACACGGCCATAGAAGACCCGGCCAAGGGTGTGGGCTATGCCCGCGAATGGGCGTCGCACGATGGCGGGTTTTCCGCCGGGCAATGTCTGGGTTTCTCCTTTGCGCGCGGGGAACGCTGGACCGATGCGGCGATCGCCTTTGAAGGCGCGGCGCAAAAGGCGCTGTCTGCAGGCTCGCCCGCCGATGCGGCGCGGCTTTGGGCGCAGGCGGGCAACGCGACATTGGCAGGCGGCGACGCGAACCGGGCGCGGACATTTTTCGACAAGGCGCTGGCGGAGGGTCTGCCCGACGGGCTGGCCAAGGGCGAGATTCATCTCGACCGGGCGCGGGCGCTGGTGGCGCTCGGCGATACGGCCAGTGCCCGTGAGGATCTCGACCGGGCGCTGACGCTGGCGGCGGACGATCCGCTCGCATGGTTGCTGTCGGCGACGCTGGCGCGGCGCACAACCGATCTGGCGCGCGCGGCCAAGGACATCGCGCAGGCCAAGCAACTGGCGCCCGACGATGCGTCCGTCGCGCTGGAGGCAGGCAAGATCGCCATATTGTCGGGTGACGAAGCCGGTGCGGAACAGGAATGGGCGCGCGTTCTGAAACTCGCACCGATGAGCGAGCAAGCCGACGCGGCCCGCGAGATGATCAATCAGCTTGATGGAGAAGGGGCGGAAGCGTCCGCCCCCGCTCCCGCTCAATCCAGATAGAAGTTGACGGTCGTGACCACGCGCACCTTCTTATAGGGCGTGTCGCTAGAGCCGTAGCCGCCTGACGAATCGCCATCGCGCGCTTCTATCGAGAAATAGCCCTGCGTCGCATTCTTGATGCCGCCGACATTGGTGCCGCTGTCATTGGCGAATTGCTGGGCTGATTTGCGCGCGTCCTTGGTGGCTTCCGCGACCATTTCCGGTTTGATGTCATTCAGCTTCGTGAAGCTGTACGACATGCCCGACCCTTCTTGCAGCGTGACGCCGCGTCGTACGAGGTCGAACTGGTTCGCCACCGCCTTTTGCGCGCGGGCAATGTCTGTCGTGCGCAGCTGCATGCGCTGCGTAATCGTGATGTTGCGCACGCCATTGTTGATATATTGGTTCACGCCCGCGCCGATGGGTTTCAGCTCCTCGGGCTTGAAGCCGAGCTGCGTGAAATATTCCTTCAGCTGCTGCGTATTCTGGTCGATGTCGCTGCGTACGCTTTGCAGGTCGAATCCGTTGGCGGAATAGGCGATGGTCCAGGTCGCGAGGTCCGCCGTCACGTCCTTTTCAGCAAGGCCGCGCACGGTGACCGACCGGTCGGCCTCGCGCGCGCGCAGCAACCCGTCGCCCAGCAAATAGCCGCCGACGATCAGGCCCGCGGTCAGCAAGCCCGCGCTCGCCAATATCGCCATGTTCCGGTTGTCGCTGAAGCTCATGCTGGTCCTCCCTCTGGTTGCCTCATCGTTTCGTAGCTGAACCGTGCTTTATCGTGGATGAACGGTTGTCTCTTGTGTCTGGCGCTGGGCGCAGTATACGGACGGATATAGCGCTATCCTTGTTGGAGATCCTGTGTCGACGCCCTGTTGGACCGGCCTTGTGGACATTGTTCGCAAGCTTATAATTTTGTTTCTACTTTGCGTCGGCCTCGCGGCTTGCGGCGGCACTGCGAAGGGGCCCGTCGTGCTTGCCGCGGCCAGTCTCGAACCCGCATTGGAGGAGATATCGGATGCTTGGGTCGCGCAGGGGCATGACGCCCCGACCCTCTCTTTTGCGGGGTCATCATCGCTCGCCCGTCAGATAGAATCGGGTGCGCCAGCCGACCTGTTCCTTTCCGCTGACGAGGACTGGGCCGACTATCTCGAACGCAAGGGCCGCGTCGCTCCGGGTTCACGGGTCACCTTGCTCGGAAACCGGCTGGCGCTGGTGGCGGCGCGTGATGATGACCGGATGGTTGAGATCGCGCCTGGTTTTCCGCTCGCCAAGCTGCTGGGCGAGCACAGGCTGGCCGTCGCGGATACGGACGCCGTGCCAGCAGGCAAATATGCGAAGGCCGCACTGCAATCGCTGGGCGTCTGGGATCAGGTTTCGGGCAAGCTCGCCCCGGCGGAAAACGTGCGCGCCGCGCTGGCGATGGTGGAGCGGGGGCAGGCGCCGCTGGGCATCGTCTACGCGACCGATGCGGCTGGCTCCGACAAGGTACGGCTGCTGGGCCTGTTTCCCTCCTCCAGCCATCCGCCCATCCATTATCCGTTGGTCACCATTGCGGGGTCGCACAGCACGGATGCGCAGGCGTTTCGCAGCTTCCTGATGTCTCCGCCCGCCCGCGCGATCTTTACGCGCTATGGCTTCGAGGTTCTGTAAATGCCTTTACTGTCGCCCGCGGAATGGGAGGTCGTGCATTTGTCGCTGCGGGTCAGCGGCATCGCGATCCTGCTGTCCGTTGTCCCCGCCTTTGCTGCGGCATGGGCGTTGGCGCGCGGCCGGTTTCCGGGCAAGTTCCTGCTCGATGCCCTGATCCACCTGCCGCTGGTACTGCCTCCAGTGGTGACGGGGTGGGTGCTGCTACTGCTGTTCGGTCCAGGCGGGCCGATTGGCGCCTGGCTGGAACAGGCGCTGGGTGTGACGCTTGTTTTCCGCTGGACGGGCGCCGCATTGACGGCGGCGGTGATGGCCTTTCCGCTGATGGTGCGATCGATGCGGCTGGCGATTGAGGCGGTCGACGTCCGGCTGGAAAACGCGGCACGGACGCTGGGTGCATCGCCTTGGCATGTGCTGTGGACGATCACGCTGCCGCTATGCCTGCCCGGTATTGCCGCCGGTTGTATCCTAGGTCTTGCACGGTCGCTCGGCGAGTTCGGCGCGACAATCACCTTCGCGGCCAATATCGCCGGGGAGACGCGAACGCTGCCGCTCGCCATCTACAGCGCGCTGCAAGCTCCGGGCAGCGACGCGATGGTCATGCGGTTGTCCGTTATTTCGATCGCCCTGTCTTTGGGAGCCTTGGTGGTGTCGGAGGCACTAGTGCGCCGGTCCGGCGCGAGGCGGGGCGTGTATGGGCTTTGATATCGATATTCGCAAGCGAGTCGGGATGCGCGACGTGCATCTCGCACTGACGCAGGCCGAGGGGTTAACGGCGATTGTCGGGCCATCCGGAGCGGGCAAGACGAGCCTGCTCAACATGGTTGCCGGCCTGCTCCGGCCTGATGCTGGGCGTATCAGCGTTTCGGGCCATCTTCTCTTCGATAGTAGCCGGAAGATCGATCTGCAGCCCGGCCAACGTTTTGCCGGATATGTTTTTCAGGATAGGCGGCTCTTCCCCCATCTGCGCGTGCTCGACAATCTGGCTTATGGATTGAAGGCACGGAGAACGGCAATGAGCGCAGAGATGACAGTGGACGATGTCATTGCCTTTCTCGACATCGCGCATCTGACGGCGCGTTGGCCCGCAAGCCTTTCGGGCGGTGAAGTCCAGCGCGTCGCAATCGGCCGTGCGTTACTCAGCAATCCGCGGTTTCTGTTGATGGACGAACCTTTGGGGGCGTTGGACGTGGATCGCCGTGAAGAGATTATTGCGGTGATTGAGAAATTGCGCGATGAACTGGCACTGCCCATCCTCTATGTCAGCCATGATCAGGCGGAGGTAGACAGGCTGGCTAATAATATTATTTCAATCTAGAGAAAGTAAATTTCAAAAAATAGGTCAGCAATTATAACCTATCTCGCTTGAAAATATTTCCGGCGCAGGGCATAGGGCGTCAAGCTTTCCGCCGCAGTGAGAGGACCGCAATGCAGTTTCAAAGATACCCCAATCCCGCCGCGCTCGGCGATGAACAGCGGGCTGCATTGATGGTCGATCCTAGCTTCGGGCGCGTATTCACCGATCATATGGTGACGATACGATGGACCGAGGGCAAGGGCTGGCACGATGCGCAGGTACGCGCGCGTGAGCCGTTCACGCTCGATCCCGCCTCGGCCGTTCTGCATTATGCGCAGGAAATCTTCGAAGGGCTGAAGGCGTATCGCGCCGATGACGGCGGCGTCACGATGTTTCGTCCGGAGCAGAATGCGCGCCGGTTCAACACGTCCGCACAACGCATGGCCATGCCCGAACTGCCGGAAGATGTATTCGTCCAAGCATGCGAAGAGATCATCCGCATCGATGAGGCGTGGGTGCCGGGCGGCGAAGGCAGCCTGTATATCCGGCCATTCATGTTCGCGAACGAGACCTTCCTTGGCGTAAAGCCGGCGTCGGATTTCATTTTCTGCGTCATCGCCTGCCCGGTGGGCGCTTATTTCAAGGGCGGTGCCAAGCCGGTCTCGATCTGGGTGTCGGAGGATTATTCGCGCGCCGGACCAGGTGGAACGGGTGCGGCGAAATGCGGCGGAAATTATGCCGCCAGCCTTGTCGCGCAGGCCGAAGCGATCAAGCAGGGATGCGATCAGGTCGTGTTTCTCGACGCGGCCGAGCATAAATGGGTCGAAGAACTGGGCGGCATGAACCTGTTCTTCCTTTTCGCCGACGGCAGTGTCGTGACGCCGCCGCTTGGAACCATTTTGCCAGGCATTACGCGCGCCTCGATCCTCCAACTGATGCGGGAGGAAGGCGTGAATGTCGAGGAGCGGCCCTATTCGATCGACGAATGGCGTGCCGATGCGGCAAGCGGCAAGCTGACCGAGGTGTTCGCGTGTGGGACGGCGGCGGTTCTGGCAGCGGTCGGACAGGTCAAGTCCGTACATGGCGACTTCACGATCGGCAATGGCGGCACCGGCCTTCGCACCGAACATCTGCGGGAGCGGTTGACCGGCATACAGCGCGGCAAGTTGCCCGGCCCGGATGGCTGGGTGCACGCGGTCAAGCTATACGCTTAGCAGGCGGTCGCCCGGCTCTATCGATTGCAGAAACGACACCGGTCCACCCGCTTTGATGCGTGGATCCAGTGTTGCGGCGTCCAGTTCCGCCAGCGCCAGTCCGCTCTGACAGGCGGTGATCGCAACGCCACTTTCAAGCGCCTCGGCGAGCAAGGCTGCGAGTGTCGGCAGCCCGTGGGCGCGATGATCCTCGTCGCGCGGTGCTTGCATCGGTGAGGCAAGGAGCCGCACCGCATCGAGTTGCAGGAATATTCGGGTCTCACCGCCCAGCGCCGCATCGGCAAGGGCGAGCGTCAGCGCGCCGCGAAGGCGCTCGGGGTCATCGGTCAGGACGAGGATTTTCAGGCCGGACATGACTCTGCTGCAAGAGCCTCTGCATTGCACACGCTGCAGGCCGGGTCAGCGGGAATTGTCAGTTTTCTAAAGCGCAGCGACAGCAGGTCGGCGATGAGCAGGCTGCCCGCGCTGTCCTCGCCAAAGGGGACAATCGCGCGGATCGTTTCGAGTGCGGCCAGGCTTCCCATCACTCCGGTCAGCGCGCCCAGCACGCCCTGATCGGCGCAGCTTGCGTCGGCGCGTGCGGGGTCGGAGCCGACAAGGCAGCGATAGCAGGGCTGGCCTTCTTCCCATCCGCGAAAGACGCCAAGCTGGCCTTCAAACTGGCCGACGGCGGCGGAGATTAGCGGCGTATGCAGCCGTGTCGCGACATCGCTGACGATCAGGCGCGTCGCGAAATTGTCGCATCCGTCGATAATCACGTCGGAATGGCGCAGCAATGTTTCGGCATTGTCCGCGTCGAGCCGCTGGACGATGGGGATCAGCTTCACCTGCGGGTTGAGGCGCCCGACCGCATGCATGGCAGCCTCGGCTTTCGGTTCGCCGATGTCCTCGGAGGCGAATAATGTCTGCCGCTGAAGGTTGGACAGCGCGACCACGTCGTCATCTATCACCCTGATCGTGCCAACGCCTGCGGCGGCGAGATACTGAATGACCGGGCAGCCGATTCCGCCCGCGCCGATCACTGTCACATGGCTCGATAGCAGCTGCATCTGCCCCGCGCCGCCGATTTCCTTCAGGACGATATGGCGCGCATAGCGATCAAGCTGATCGTCGCCCAAGCTCACCGAAAAACCCTCATGGCAAGCGCCTCATACCGCGCTCCTGACGCCGGTTGACCCGAACCCGCCTTCGCCGCGCGCGGTGTCGCTCAGCTCCGCGACTTCGGCGAAGGCCGCCAATTGCACGGGGGCCGCCACAAGCTGCGCCACGCGGTCGCCGCGGCGGATGACGAAGGGTTCGTCGGACAGGTTGATCATGATGATCTTCAGCTCGCCGCGATAATCGCTGTCGATCGTGCCCGGTGTGTTGGGCAGGGATATGCCGTTCTTTAGCGCAAGGCCCGACCGGGGACGAACCTGAATTTCATAGCCCTCCGGAATGGCCATCGCAAAGCCTGTGGCGACCGCATGGCGGGTGCCTGGCGCAAGGATGACGTCCTCGGCGGAAACAACGTCCATCCCGGCGGCACCGGATGTCGCATAGGCGGGGGCAGGCAGGCCGTCCCCATGGGGGAGGCGCTTCAACTGAATCGTGATCTTCTGTGTCATCCCTTCTCTTGTAGACGAGAGGCGATGCGTTCGACCAGTCTTGACGCAACAATTTCCTTGGGCAGATCTTCCCAGCTTTCGACATTGTCCGCCGTCACGAGATGGATGCTGTTGCGCGCGCCGCCCATCACGTCGCCCGACACGTCATTGGCGACAATCATGTCGCACCCCTTGCGTGCGAGTTTGTCGCGGGCATGTTCGACGACCTTCTCTGTTTCGGCGGCGAAGCCCACCAGCAGGTTCGGGCGCTTTGTCGAAATCGCGAGTGTCGCGAGAATATCGGGATTTTCCGCGAGCGGTAACGGTTCTGGCGCGCCCGAGCCATCCTTCTTGATCTTTTGCCCGGATTCGCTGGCGACGCGCCAGTCGGCGACGGCAGCGACCATGATCGCCACATCGGCGGGCAAGGCGGTTTCGACCGCGGCCAGCATTTCGCGCGCGGTTTCCACATCCACGCGCGTCACCCCACGCGGTGTCGGTTGGTCCACCGGCCCTGCGACCAAAGTGACCCGAGCGCCCGCTTCCGCAGCAGCGCGCGCAATGGCGAAACCCTGCTTTCCCGATGACCGGTTGGCGATGTAGCGCACCGGGTCGATGGGCTCATGCGTCGGGCCTGCGGTGACGAGAACATGCTTGCCGGACAGCGAGCGATGCACGTCGGGCAGCAGGCGCGGCGGCGGCATGGAGATGACATCATCCTCGACCGTGACCAGCAGGCGTTTGATCTCTCCGGCAATGGCAGTGGGATCGGGCAGGCGGCCCTTGCCCCATTCGCCGCAGGCCATGTCGCCCTCGTCCGGTTCCATGATCGCGACGCCGTCCGCCTCCAGCTGGCGCAGGTTGCGCTGCGTGGCGGCATGCTCCCACATGCGAACATTCATCGCGGGCACGGCCAGCACCGGCTTGTCGGTGGCGAGCAGCAATGTCGTTGCGAGATCGTCTGCGATGCCCGCCGCCATTTTTGCGAGGATATCCGCAGAGGCGGGGCACACCACCACCAGATCGGCCTGACGCGAAAGCTGGATATGGCCGATTTCCTGCTCGTCCTTCAGGTCGAACAGGTCGGTATAGACATTGTCCTCGGTGAGTGCGCCGAGCGACAGCGGGGTCACGAACTCAGCGCCGCCCTTGGTCAGTACCGCGCGCACGGCAATGCCGTCCCGCCTGAGCAGGCGCACTAGTTCAAGGCTTTTATAGGCGGCGATGCCGCCCGATACGATCAGCAGGACGCGAGGCGTGGTCATGGCGCGTATGTGCACCTTTTCGACGGTGCCTGTCCAGCCTCCGCTGCGATCAGTGGCCGGTCACACCCAGGCTTTCGAACGGCTTTTGATGCTCGCCATATTTGTCGACCAGCGTGGCGCTCGCTTCATTCAGGCCGATCAGCTCGACCGTCTTGCCTTCGCCGCGCAGGCGCATCACGATCTTGTCGATCATGCCGGTCGCCGAAATATCCCATATATGCGCCTCGTGCACGTCTAGGATGACCGTGTCGATCTCGGCTTCATTGAACTCCATCGCTTCATAGAGGACGTCGACCGAGCCGAAGAACAGCTGTCCGCCCACCACATAGTGCCGGGTCGCGCCGTCGCGGCTGATGTCGATGGTCAGCATCTGGCGCACCTTCCACGCGAAGAAAATGCCGGACAGCAGCACGCCGGTCAGCACGCCGATTGACAGATCATGCGTCGCCACCACCATGACAACGGTCGCCAGCATGACGATGGTCGAGGGCAGCGGGTGATGATGGATCTCCAGAAAGCTGCGCCAGCGGAAGGTGCTGATCGACACGAACACCATCACCGCGACCAGCGCCGGCATCGGGATGCGGGCAACCCAGTCACCCAGCGCGACGATCAGGATCAGCAGCATGCTGCCCGCGACGCAGGTGGACAACCTCCGCCTGCCGCCCGATGTCACGTTGATGACGGACTGGCCGATCATCGCACAGCCGCCCATGCCGCCGATGAAGCCGGTGAAGAAATTGGCGACGCCCTGACCCCATGTTTCGCGGCGCTTGTCGGACCGGGTCTCTGTCATGTCATCGACGATGGACGCGGTCAGCAGCGATTCGAGCAGGCCGACCGCCGCCATCGCCGCCGAATAAGGCGCGATGATCTGCAATGTTTCAAGCGTAAGCGGAACCTGCGGCAGGTGAAAGCTGGGCGGGGCATCGGGCAGCGCGCCTATCTGCCCCACGGTGAATACGTCGAGACCCATGGCGATGCTGACGGCAGCGAGCAGGATGATCGCGACGAGCGGCGCGGGCACGGCGGTTGTCAGACGCGGCAGGCCATAGATGATCGCGAGCCCCGCGGCCACCATTGCATAGGTGGTGACGGTCGCGGCCGCGCCGGTCAGCTGCGGCAATTGCGCCATGAAGATGAGGATCGCGAGCGCGTTGACGAAGCCGGTGATGACCGAGCGCGAGACGAAGCGCATCAGCAGGTCGAGCCGCAGCAGCGCGGCGATCCACTGAAATATGCCCATCAGGATCGTCGCGGCGAACAGATATTCGACGCCATGGTCGCGAACGAGCGGCACCACCAGCACGGCGACCGCAGCGGTTGCGGCGGAGATCATGCCGGGCCGTCCGCCCACAAGCGATATGATCACGGCGATGGAAAAGCTGGCATACAGGCCGACGCGCGGATCGACGCCCGCGATGATCGAAAAGCCGATGGCTTCGGGTATCAGCGCCAGCGCGACGACGAGGCCGGA
>CAYGOH010000054.1:0-12984 GCA_964351385.1 uncultured Sphingobium sp.
ATGCTTGTGCTCGACCAGGCGCTTGGCCTTTTCTATAACCATTTCAGCAACTTGTACGTGACGCGCCGCTGGTTCGTCAAATGTGGACGACACAACTTCGCCGTTCACAGAACGCTGCATGTCGGTCACTTCCTCGGGCCGCTCATCGATCAACAGGACGATGAGGAAGACTTCGGGGTGATTGTCCGTGATCGCCTTGGCGATATTCTGCAACAGCACCGTCTTACCGGTGCGCGGCGGCGCGACGATCAGCGCGCGCTGACCCTTGCCCTGCGGCGAGATGATGTCGATCACGCGGGCCGACCGATCCTTGACCGTCGGGTCAAGCGTATCGAGGCGCAGTTTCTCGGTCGGATAGAGCGGCGTGAGATTGTCGAAATTGACGCGATGACGCACCACATCGGGATCGTCGAAATTGACCTTGAGCAGCTTTGTCAGCGCGAAATAGCGCTCGCCGTCCTTGGGCGCGCGGATCTCGCCTTCCACCGTGTCGCCGGTGCGCAGGCCGAATTTGCGGACCTGATTGGGCGACACATAAATGTCGTCAGGGCCCGCGAGAAAGTTCGCTTCGGGCGAACGCAGGAACCCGAAGCCGTCGGGTAACACCTCGATCGTGCCGACACCCATGATCTGTTCGCCATTTTCGGCCTCGGCCTTCAGAATGGCGAACATCAGGTCCTGCTTGCGCAGGGTTGACGCGCTTTCCACACCAAGCTCTTCCGCCATGGTGACGAGGTCTGCGGGGGTGCGCTGTTTTAATTCTTTAAGATGCATCGGTATTATGGTCCGAAAGGAAGTTGGGCTGGTTTATCTGGAAATCGCCGATTTTTCGGCTGCGTTCGCAAGGAGAGAGAACGGGATTGAAACCGTTTCGTCCCCGGTAAAACCCTGCCGCCTGCAAGTCAAGCTATCTGCATTATACGAGAAAATGTCCCGAGGCTCGCATCCTCGCCGCTAAACCGGCTTCAAAATGGCTTCACAACCGCCAATATCACGATGAACGCGACCATGATGCCGGGCACCTCGTTGATCAATCGCAATTGCCGGTCCGTCAGCGGGCGTATTCCCCTTGCCAGCTTTTTCGAATAACCGATCATCCAGCCATGATAGCCTGACAAAATGAGCACCAGCGCCAGTTTCGCATGAAACCACGGCATTTCCCAGGCGCGTATGTCGACCATCAGCATCAGGCCGAATATCCACACGATGATCAGTGAGGGGTTCAGGATGATCTTGCGCAGCTTGTTTTCGCGCTCGATCCATTTGCGGTCCTCGTCGGAACCAACCTCACATTCCTGATGATAAACGAAAAAGCGCGGCATCATGAACAGGCCCGCCATCAGGAAGATGACGAATATGATATGCGCCGCCTTCACCCAGAGATAGGCGATACCAAGAAAACTCACGCGCGAATGCCTCCTGCCCGTTTCAGCATATGTGCCACATGATCGATGGGCGTGTCAGGTACAATTCCGTGCCCAAGGTTGAAAATATGCGGGCGATCGTGGAACGCATCCATGATCCGGTCGATAGCCTCGTCCAGCGCCTTTCCGCCCGCCACCAGCGCCAGCGGATCGAGATTGCCCTGTACCGGCAACCCGGCGGGAAGATGGGCATGCGCCCAATAGGGATCAATGGTCTCATCGACTCCCACGGCATCGACGCCGGTTTCCATGGCATAATCGACGAGCTTTGCGCCCGCGCCCTTGGGAAAGCCGATAATGGGCACATCGGGATGCAACGCGCGCAGTTTTTCCACGATTGTCCGGTTGGGCGCGATCACCCAGCGTTCGAACTGCGCCGGCGACAGGCTTCCCGCCCAGCTGTCGAACAATTGCACGGCGTCCACGCCCGCCTCGATCTGGCCCGATAAATAGGGCACCGTCGCATCAATGATCGCGTCGATAATCGCACCGAACCCTTCAGGGTTGCCATAAGCCATCCTGCGGGCCGCTGCATGGTCCTTGCTGCCCTGACCTGCCACCATATAGGTCGCGATCGTCCAGGGGCTGCCTGCAAAGCCCAGAAAGGTTGTTTCGGGTGCAAGGCGAGCCTTCACCAGCCGCACCGTCTCATAGATGGCGTCATAACGCGACCAATCCGGTTTCAGCGCCGAAAGATCGCTTTCGCACAGCGGCGGGGCAAGCCGCGGCCCCTCGCCCGCCTCGAACCACAGCTTCTGGCCCATCGCATAGGGCACGATCAATATGTCGGAAAACAGGATCGCCGCGTTCAGGCCATCATCGCCGGTGCCGAAACGCTCAAGCGGCTGCAGCGTGACGTCAGCCGCTGCCTGACTGTCATAGACCAGCTCCAGAAATCCGCCCTTGTCCGCCCGCAAGGCGCGATATTCGGGAAGGTAACGGCCTGCCTGACGCATCATCCAGCGTGGAGTCACATCCGGCTGCTCACCTTTCAATACCGCGAGCAGAGGTTTGGCGTTCGTTTCGATAGGCGTTCCGATAGCCGTGTCGGCAAGCGTGTCAGGCATGAGTCCAATATACCTATTTATATAGAATCTGTTGTTGATGTTGATTGGTCGGTTGATCGCGGGGTTTATGCGTCATCCCCGATTTTGCCAACAGCAGCGTTAAGATTTTGGTAAGGATTTGCGCTATCTTCCGCACTTTGTCCCCGCTATCCACCCGCTGTGGACAAAATTTCGGAAATTGGAAGACCTGTGGATAAGCTGCGCAATAGCGCGAAAAAATCGGTGCGTGCCTTTTATCCACCCATCTGTCCCTTGATTTATCCACAGCTCCCCAACACAGTCATCCCATGACGCGGCTTCACCTTCATTTGTTGTCGGATTCCACCGGCGAAACGCTGGAAAGCATCGCCAAGGCAGCCATCGGGCAGTTCGAGAATGTCGAGGCGATCCGGCATTTCTGGCCGATGGTCCGGTCGGAGGACCATCTCCAGCGGATTTTGAAAGAGATATCGGTCAATCCTGGCCTTGTGCTGTTTACCCTCGTCAACCCGGTTCTGCGCCGCACGCTGGAGCATCAATGCCGCGCGCTTGGCCTGCCCCATGTCGCTCCGCTCGATACGGCCACCGATGCGATGTCGAACATCTTGGGTCAGGAAACGCGCAACCGACCCGGTCGCAAGCATATATTGGACGAGGCCTATTTCGCGCGGATCGAGGCTATCCAATATACCATTGCCCATGATGACGGCGTCAGCCCGGAAAACTGGGAAGAGGCCGATATCCTGCTCGTCGGCGTGTCACGCACGTCGAAAACGCCGACATCCATCTACCTCGCCAACCGGGGGTACAAGACGGCGAATATCCCGGTCGTGCCGGAATCGCCGCCGCCCGATATCCTCTATCGCCTACAGCATCCGATGGTCGTGGGCCTTACCATCAATCCCGAACGGCTTGTGCAGATCCGCCGCAACCGGCTGCTGTCGCTCAACCAGTCGCCGGAAACCGCCTATGTCGATCTGGAACGGATACAGGAAGAAGTGGCGTTCGCCCGCCGCCTGATTGCCGATCATGACTGGCCGTTTATCGACGTCACGCGGCGGTCGATCGAGGAGGCCGCCGCTGCCATCATCACCCTGTTCAATGATCGCATCATGGGCAAGACCGGGTCCGAAACACAGTGATTCCGCCACCTCTTATATTGGCATCGCAAAGTAGCAGCCGCCGGGCGATGCTGAAGGCGGCCGGCGTGCCGTTCGAGGCGGTATCTCCCAATGTGGATGAGGATGCGTATAAGGAAGAGCTGCGCGCGCAGGGCATGAATGCCCGGTCGCTCGCCGATGCGCTGGCGGAAATCAAGGCGCGGCGCTTGTCGCTGCGCGCGCCCGGCACATTCGTTCTGGGCTGCGACCAGACGCTCGAACTTGATGATGGGGCCATGCTCGACAAAGCCGTCGACAGGGACGACGCAGCCTCCATTTTACGTCGCCTCTCAGGTTCGAGCCACAAATTGCACAGCGCGGCTGTTATCTACGAAAACGGGTCGGCGATCTGGCGGCAGATCGAAACCGCGCAATTGACGGTCCGTCCTCTCAGCGATGATTTCATCGCGTCCTATCTCGATGCGGAGTGGGACCAGTGCCGCTGGTGCGTGGGTTGTTACCGGATCGAAGGGCCGGGCGCGCAGCTTTTTTCGGCCATCAAGGGCACGCATTTCGCGATACAGGGCCTGCCGCTGCTCGCCCTGCTTGACTTTCTGCGCATTCGCGGCGTTTTGGCGCAATGAGCGACGACACTCCTTCCGATGCCCCCGGCCTCCCCTATGCCGAAGTGATCGGCGATCCGATCGCGCACAGCAAATCCCCGCTGATCCACGGATTCTGGCTCGAAAAGCTGGGGATTGAGGCCGAATATCGCAAAACGCATGTCAAACATGACGAGCTTGCCGCCTATTTTCTGAAACGACAGGCGGATAAGAATTGGCTCGGCTGCAACGTCACCATTCCGCACAAGATCGCCGTAATGGACTATGTCAGCGACCCGAGCCGCGTCGGCGCGCTGATCGGCGCGATGAACACGGTGGCCTGCGAAACCGGCGGGCCGCTCATCGGAACCAACACCGATGCGGGCGGCTTTCTCGCGCCCTTAAGGACGCTCAAATGGAAGGGCGACAGTGCCGTGCTGATCGGTGCGGGCGGCGCGGCGCGCGCTGTGCTGTTCGCGCTGGGTCAGATCGGTGTGTCGAAAATCACGATCATGGCACGCGACAGCGCGAAGGCGCAGGCCCTGCTCGATCTCGCCGGTATGAAAGGGACGATCATCGGCATGGATGATCCGCTTCCGCCCGCCGATCTGGTCGTCAATAGCAGCCCGTTGGGCATGGCCGGCCAACCGCCCCTGAAACTCGATCTGTCACCGCTGCCTGACAGCGCGACGGTCTACGACATTGTTTATGTACCGCTTGATACAGAATTATTGGTGAACGCCCGCGCGCGCGGATTGCGGACAATTGACGGGCTGGAAATGCTCATCGGCCAAGCCGCGCTCGCTTTCGAGATTTTCTTCGACGCAGAGGCGCCGCGCGACCATGATGCGGAATTGCGCGCCCTGTTGACGGCGGCCTGAGATGGCGTCGGCATGAGGGAGAGGCTCTGATGGCAAAGGTCTATGGTCTCACCGGCTCCATCGGCATGGGCAAATCCGCCGTCGCGACGATGATCAGGAAGCTGGGCGTGCCGGTATTCGATGCCGATGCGGAGGTGCACAGGATGCAGCGCCCCGGCGGCGCGGCATTGCCCGCGATAGAGGCGCGCTTCCCGGGCACGACCGGACCTGACGGGCTCGACCGCGCCAAGCTGGCGTCGATCGTGCTGGCGCACCCGCAGGAACGCAAGGCGCTCGAAGCCATTATTCATCCGATGGTGCAGGCGGAGCGGCGCGCATTCCTGCGCCGCCATCGCTCGCGAAAGCTGGTGGTGCTGGATATCCCGTTGCTGTTTGAAACCCATGGCGAGCGCCGACTCGACGGCGTCATCGTCGTCACCGCCCCGGCCTGGAAGCAACGCAAGCGCGTCCTCGCCCGCCCCGGCATGAGCGAGGAAAAATTCCGCCGCATCCGCGCCTTGCAACTGCCCGACGCGCAAAAGCGTCTGCGCGCCGATCATGTCATCGACACGGGAACCACTTTTCATCGTACAAGAGCGCAGGTGCGGTCTTTACTGGCTTGCCTTCTCGGCAAAGCAGGCAGATAGTTGTCCCAAGAGAACGAGAGTCGATGCGCGAAATAATATTCGACACGGAAACAACCGGATTTGACCCGCTGACGGGTGATCGCCTCGTAGAAATCGGCTGCATTGAACTGATCAACAGGGTCCCGACCGGTGAGACGTTTCACCGCTATTATAATCCGCAGCGGATGATGCCCGCGGCGGCGCAGGCGGTGCACGGCCTTTCCGACACATTCCTTTCCGACAAACCGCTTTTCGCGAGTGGCGTGGATGAACTGCTGGCGTTCCTTGGGGATTCCATGTTGGTTGCCCATAATGCGCGGTTCGATTTCGGCTTTCTCAATCATGAGCTGACGCTGAGCGGACATGATGAAATTTCCTATGACCGGATGATCGATACGGTGGCAATGGCGCGCACCGCGCATCCGGGTGCCAAGCATTCGCTGGATGCGCTATGCACGCGCTATGGCATCGACCGCAGCCATCGCGTCAAACATGGCGCGTTGCTCGATGCGGAGCTGCTGGCCCAGGTTTATATAGAGCTGACTGGCGGCCGGCAGATCGGCTTGGGCCTGGAGCCCGACAATCAGGAGACCGATGTCGCGGCGTTTGATCAGGGGGCGTCACCCGATGTGCCGCACAGGCCGCGCCGTGCGCCCCGCATGTTTTCTCCAACGGACGAGGAGCTGGGGCGGCATCGCGCATTCGTCGCGACGCTGGCCGACCCGCTCTGGATGTCTGGAGAAGAAGAGACGGTCTAGGACCGGTATTCGGAATGGGCTTTCCGGCCCGTTGCGCAGTTAGTGAAGGAGAATAAAAGATGGATATTCGCGTTTCGGGTCATCAGGTCGACACGGGCGAGGCGCTGCAGGAGCACGTAACCTCGCGACTGGAATCCATCGTCGAAAAATATTTTTCTCGGGCGATATCGTCCCATGTCACATTTCGAAAGGCGCCGCACGGGGCGTTTCATTGTGACATCATATGCCATGTCATGTCCGGGCTCATCCTGAAGGGCGCAGGCGAAGCGCAGGACGCACATCTGTGTTTCGATCAGGCGGCCGACAAGGTTGAAAAGCAGCTGCGCCGCTATATGCGCAGGCTGAAGGATCGCCACGTGCAGACGGCTGCGGCGGAGGCCGCGCGCAATCCGGAGAATGGTTTGAACGGGGTCGATCCGCTCGACCACGCAGCCTACACGGTCTTTGCATCCGCACAGGAGGAAGAAGAGCCCGCCGATGCGCCCGTTATCATTGCGGAAACGCGGATAGACATTCCCGAAGCTTCGGTCTCGGACGCGGTGATGATGCTCGATCTTCGCAACACCAACGCCCTGCTGTTCGTCAATGCGGGAACGTCCTCCTACAACATGGTCTATCGCCGTCACGATGGGTCGATCGGATGGGTCGAGCCGCGCTGATCCGCCTGACGGACAAGCCGGTTTCCTTCCCGATGACCGGTTGACGCCTTTTTAACGGCACGCGCTTATAAATGGCCTTGGCTCGCGGTTGACGTCGCGGGCCAGTGCGCCTATGGCGCCGGGCTTTAGGATTAATCGTGATATTTGCGGAGAGGCTGTCTTGCCGCGAATGTGGGGCTACCACCGCGGGTACAGAGCATTTTCATGACGGATTTTAGCGATCTTGTTGTTCCGGACACCGTTTCCGTTGCGGTCGCCGTTTCCAACAAAAAACAACTGTTTCAGAGGCTCGCCGACATGGCGATGTCAGCCTATGGCGTTGATGCGCATGAGGTGGTTGATCGTCTGAATGAACGCGAGCGGCTGGGATCGACCGGTTTCGGCAGCGGCATTGCCATTCCGCATGCAAAGCTTCCTGGCCTTGACCGCGTGCGCGGTCTGGTCGTTCGTCTCGACACGCCGATCGGCTTCGATGCAGTCGACGACAGCCCCGTCGATATTATCTTTTCCCTTCTTTCTCCGGTGGACAGCGGCGCTGAACATCTCAAAATGCTGGCGCGTGTGTCGCGTTATCTGCGCAGCGGTCTCAACGCGGCGCGCATTCGCGGTGCGGGGTCGGATGAAGCCCTGCTGGCCCTACTGGTAGGGGATGAGGCGCGTGACGCCGCCTGAAGGCGCAGCGACTGCTTCTCCGGGTGGGGAGCAGGCGCATTTCCGCTCGCTTGAAACGCTCTATGCGTCGGCCCCGATCAACCGGATGTTCTCGTCGCGTCTGACGATAACCGGCGCAGGCCATTCGGTTATCGATTTTTCTACGGATGAATCCTTATACCATGCGGCCGGTGCGGTGCATGGCACCATCTATTTCAAGATGCTCGACGACGCTGCCTTTTACGCAGCCAACAGTCTGGTCAGCGATCGCTTCCTGCTGACGACCGCGTTCAATCTGCTGTTCACAAAACCGTTGCGCGCCGGCCCCGTACGGGCGGAAGGCAGATGGGTGAGCGGCCGCCGCCGGGTCTATGTCGCCGAAGCCAGCCTGATCGATGCGAGCGGCGAGGAAATCGGACGCGGAACCGGCACGTTCATGCGATCCCAGCATGTTCTTTCAACGCTTCCCGGATATGCCGCTGCACCCTTACCGGGGACAGGTTAAATATGACCGCACGATTGGGCAGCAAACTCCTGATTCAGGCGCTCATCCGCAGGACGGAGGCCGAAGGTGGCTTCGCTACGGTGTTGCACAAAGGTGACAATATCGCCGGATCCATCATCATTCAAACCTTTGACCCAAATCGGGACATCCGCCTTTTTGAGCGGTATCCGGACTTCGCCAAGGGATATGCGCTTCTGCCGATTGCTGCTGAATATTGTAGTGATTCAAACGACTTGGCACAATATATTGACCGTCGCATCAAATCGGACCCTGACCTGTGGGTCGTTGAGCTTGATGTCGCGAACGCGGAACAGCTGGCCGATTCTATCCTTACCGGCAATTGACTTTATTGCTTTCGTCCTCAATAGGGCCCCGCGATACAGCTCACGCGCAGGTTGCCGAGCGCCGTTCGATGGGGAGCGGAACGCGGTAAACACGCAGACGGGGGGCGGTGCGGCGCCACACAAGATAATGATATACGGCGCTTTGGACCGACCAACCGCATGTTTTTGAAATTGTATGACCGTTGGTTTGAAGGCCGCCTCGATGGCGGCACTTGGCACAATATGTTCCGCTGCTCTTATGATCAGCAGCGTCTCGATGGCGGATGAGACCATCCCCACGATTCCGGTCGGTGATTCGCCGTCTATTGCTCCTCAGTCAGAGGAGTCGCATGAAAACCAAGGCAGCAGCGCCGCTGACCCCAAGGTCGTTTTCGCGGCCTTGAAGGAAATCGTTCAGCCCCTGCCCGAAACGCCGTCAGAGCCCGAAGCTCCGGCCCATGCCTACACGTCCCTTGCCGCAATGGTTCGCGGCATGGACGTTCAGGCACCTTTGGACAAAGAAGCGCATTGCCTCGCGACGGCGGTGTTTTACGAATCGCGCAGCGAAAGCCTCGAAGGGCAGCTCGCTGTCGCGCGCGTGATCATCAACCGCGCCGCATCGCCGCGCTTCGCCAACAGCCTGTGCAACGTCATCCGCCAGCGCGGCCAGTTCAGCTTCGTTCGGCGCGGCGTGATCCCTGCCCCCAAGACCAGCCGGCCCGCGTGGAAAACATCCATTGCGGTGGCGCGCATCGCGCTCGAAAATGCGTGGAAAAGCGAAGCGGAGGGCGCACTGTATTTCCATGCGCGCTATGTCTCGCCGCGCTGGAAGCGCGCGCAGATCGCCTCGATCGACAATCACATCTTCTATCGCTGAGTTTTCCGGCAAGGACATGGGGACGGGGCTGTGCAGGCTCTGCCCCTTTTTCTTTTCCGGACGGCCTGTGGATTAGGGGCTGTGGATTCGCGTCTTTAAAAAACCGGACCCTGTACCGGGCCGCTCTTTTTGGCGCTGTCCGTCTTGGCCGAATCCAATATGTCGAGAATCGACTGGTTCCGCCCGTCGCGCTCGGCATATTCGCGCGCGGACATGCCCGCCAGCGTATCGCTGATATCCGGGTTGGCGCCCTTGCTGACGAGTAACCGTATCAGCGGCATGTCGCGCATCTGAACCGCGCGGATGAGCGGCGTTTCACCGCTGGAATTGCGCTTGTCGACCTGCGCGCCCTTGTCGAGCAAGAGCTGCGCGCCCTCGTAAAACCGCAACCGCGTCGCCAGCATCAGCGGCGTGATACCCTCACCATCGCTTGTATTCACATTGGCTCCGCGCGCGATCAGGAAATCCATCCATCCCATGTCCCGCCGTTCGACCACGATGTGCAGCGCTGTCTGGCCGGTGCTCCTGTCGCGCGTATTGACGATGGTCGACCCCGGTCTGCCGATGATCTCCATCACCTTGGCTCCGTCGCGGTCCCGCACGGCCTTCAGGAAATTATAGCTGTCGGAAAACTGCGCCTGAGCGAGGGACGGCGAGAGCAACAGCGCTGCGGCCAAAGCAGCCAACATGGTGCGCAGTGCCGCCCTGTGGCCAGAAAAGATCGAAAGAAGTACGTTCATAGCCCTGCAGTGCCGCTTTTCGGATCATTGGAATTGCCATTGCTCCGCTAACATTGCAAGGGTGGCCAAATGATGAACAGAAAGCATGTTGTGCCGTTTGCGGCGGCGTTGCTCGCGATAAGCGGCTGTAGCGGCGGGCAGGGAGATGTCCCGGATCAGGGCCAGCCCCCCAAGGCCGAGATCGATCTGACCGGCGCGCGCATCGGCGGGCCTTTCACGCTGATCGACCAGGACGGAAAGCCGCGCAGCTGGGACGATTTCGCAGGAAAATATCGTATCGTCTATTTCGGCTATACCTATTGCCCGGATGTCTGCCCCGTCGATTTGCAGCGCATCGCCCAAGGATATAGCCTGTTCGAAAAGGAAGCGCCCGAACGCGCGGCGAAGGTGCAGCCGATCTTTATCAGCGTCGATCCTGAGCGCGATACGCCCGCTGTCATCAAGAATTACGTGTCCGCCTTCCACCCGAAACTGCTCGGTCTTACCGGTACGCCGGACCAGATCGAGGCGGTCGCCAAGGCGTTCGCGGTCGTTTACAGCAAGGAAATGACCGAAGGCGCGAGCGAATATCTGGTTGGCCACACGCGTACCCCCTATCTTTTCGATCCGCAGGGCAAACCGCTCGCGATGTTGCCAGTTGATGACCCGGCAACCCAGGAGCCGGAAGGGCTGCCCAAGGACATAGCCGCCGCGCTTGACCGGCTGGTGCAATAGCCATGACCCTGCGCGCCCGCTTCTGGGAATTGCCGCTTGAGCAGTTGAGCGGACCGGAGTGGGAGGCGCTGTGCGATGGGTGCGGGAAATGCTGCCTTCACAAGGCGGAGGATGCCGATACCGGCCGCATCTATTTCACCAATATCGGCTGCAAGCTGCTCGATCTCGATTGCGCGCGCTGCAAGGATTATGAAAACCGGCGCGACCATGTGCCCGATTGCGTCAAGCTGACGCCGGAGACGGTAGGCGATATCATCTGGCTGCCGCAGACATGCGCCTATCGCTTGCGGCATGAAGGGCGCGCCCTGCCCGGCTGGCATTATTTGATCTGCGGCGATCGCGAGGCTGTGCACTGGGAAGGCCAGTCCATTCGCGGCTGGACGGTGGAAGAAGTCGAAGGGCAGGATCTGGAGGATCATCTTGTCGAGCGCGAGATCTGAGCTGACCGCCGATCCGGTCGTTCTCGTAGCCGGCAAGCCATTGCCGGTCGTCATCCGCCGCTACCCGAAAGCCAAGGGCTATCGGCTGCGCTATGACGCCACCCGCGGCGAGCTGCGGCTTTCCATGCCCGCACGCGGCAGCTCGAAACCGGCTCTGGCCTGGGTGCGCAGCCAGGAGCAATGGATCGCGCGGCAGGTTGCGGGCGCTCAGGACATGGTGAAGCTGATGCCCGGGGTCATGCTTCCGGTTGAGGGCATGGATCGTGAAATCCGCTGGGCGCGAGACCTTGCGCGCATGCCGGTTTTGTCAGGTGATGCCGTCATGCTCGGCGGGCCAGAGGAGTCCGTGGGTGCGCGTCTTGTGCGTTGGCTTCGGGCACGGGCGCTGACCATATTGCAGGAAGAAACGCTTTCCTGCGCCGGGCAGGCCGGTCTTGACGTCACATCGGTTGCCATCGGCGACCCGCGTGGGCGCTGGGGCAGTTGCTCCTCTTCGGGCGCGATCCGCTATAGCTGGCGGCTGATCCTCGCCCCGCCCGATGTGCGGCGTTCAACCGTGGCGCATGAGGTCGCGCATCTCCTCCATATGGATCACAGCCCGGCCTTTCATGCCGCGCATAGGCGGTTGCTCGGCGCTGATCCTGGTCCGGCGCACGAATGGCTGCGCCGCAACGGCGCGGGGTTGCACCGCTTTACGGCCTGATCGGAGTCGGCGGGGGGACGGATTCGGTTCTGGGTGCGGGTCGCGATGGTGCCGGGTCCGGTTTGGCTGATCCCTGCCTAGCGTCGCTCGGGGCGGGTTCCCGGTTGCGACCCAGCACATCGTCGATCCATTGCTGGTCGATTTTCGGCGGGGGCGTTGTCTCTTCTATCGGATTGCCATAGGCATCGAGGCCGGGATATTCATCCTGCACCGCGCCGGGAATGGGAATGCCGTTCTCGTCGACATATTGGAAATCGTCCGGGCCGCCGAAATAGGCCTCATTGTCGGGCTCAAGCTGCCATTCGGGCAGGGTGACTTCGGTATCGAATTTTTCGACCGGTCGCTTGGCGACGGCAACGCGCATGAAATCGGCGAAAGCGCGCGCGGGCGCACGGCCACCTGACAAACCGCCGACGGGCTTGGCATTGTCATTGCCCATCCATACACCCGTCGTGATTCCGCTGGAAAAGCCCAGGAACCAGCCATCCTTGTTGGCGCTGGTGGTGCCTGTCTTGCCTGCGACCGGCCTGCCGATCTGCGCCGCCCGGCCGGTACCGGTGTTGACCGCCGTCTGCAGCAGGTCGGTAATGCCCGCCGCCACCCAGGGCGCGACCAGCACGCGGCTGGTGTCGTCCTTGTGCGTATACAGCAGCCGCCCGTCGGCGGTCGTGACCTTGGTGATGCCATAGGGAGCGACAGCAACGCCCTTGCGCGCAACCGATGCGAAAGCGCGCGTCATGTCGAGCAGACGCACATCGGAGGATCCCAGCACCATCGATGGTTGCGTATTGACGCGCGTGGTAATGCCGAAACGATTGGCCATGTCGGCTATCGTGGTGAACCCGACATTCTGACCCAGCTTGGCGGCAACCGTGTTGATCGAATAGGCAAAGGCGGTCCGGATATCGATTTCGCCGGCATTTCGGCCATTGCTGTTGCGCGGACTCCAGCCATCG
>CAYGOH010000054.1:12994-13279 GCA_964351385.1 uncultured Sphingobium sp.
GTGGGTGTCGGGCGTATAGCCCGCCTCCAGCGCTGCGAGATAGACGAACAGTTTGAACGCCGACCCCGGCTGCCGCACGGCGGTCGTCGCGCGATTATAATTGGACGTCACATAATCGAGGCCGCCGACCATCGCCCGCACCGCGCCATCCCGATCCATAGCGACCATTGCGGCCTGCGTGTTCTTGGGCGCATTGGCGCGCAACGCGGCGGTCGCCGCCTTCTGCATGTTGAGATCAATGGTGGTATAGACCTCCAGCGGTTCGCTCGGCTCATCGATGTAAAA
>CAYGOH010000055.1:0-13007 GCA_964351385.1 uncultured Sphingobium sp.
ATCGGCGCAGAGCGACAGCCTACCTCTGACTGCCGCCAATCTTTGCAACAGAGCCAATCGTCGGTCTCGGACAAGCATCCGGCCTGGTGCTCAACTGGGAGCGGCAGGACATACGTACCCTTCCAATTCGCTTCACGGCCGCTTGCGATCTTCGCGAAGATGCGCTCGCGCAATTCGCCAAGGAGTATGACGCCGAAGTCTATACCGACGTCGAGGCAATGTGCCGCAGCACAAACGTCGATGCGGTTTACATATCCTCGCCTCACGAGCTGCACCTCGAGCACACCCTGATCGCCGCGCGGAACGGCAAGCACGTGCTGTGTGAAAAGCCGCTCTCGCTTTCGGTGGAAGAGGTCGATGCCATGATCGCGGCATGCGACACGCATGGTGTCCACCTGATTGCCGCGCACAGCCACGCGATGGACGCCCCCATCCGGGCGATGCGCGAGGTGATTGCAAGCGGGCGGCTGGGTCCCGTCCGGCATATCAATGCGCTCAATTATAATTTCTTTAACGCGCAGCCATGGCCGACCCGTGAGCTCCAGATGTGGCACGGCGATCTCTACAATCAGGGGCCGCACCAGATGGACATCATTCGCTATCTCGGCGGCGGGGTCGTGAAATCGGTGCGCGCGCATACATGGTGGGACCACCTGCGCAATGTCGAAGGCGGGTATTCGGCCTATATCGAGTTTGCCAACGGTGCCGCTGCCAACGCCCTGTTCGACTGGCGCGGCTATTTTGACAGCACTTGCTACACTTTCAATGCGAGCGAAGGCGGGTGGGCTCAGGATCCGGGATCGGGCTGGTTCGTGCGGGACAACATGAAAAAGCTGCTCGCCGAGAAATCGCCGGAGGACGCGGAAGCGGAATTGTGGAAGTTCAAGAACGACCTGCGGTACGGCGGCATCAACGACAGTGAATCGTTCCAGCGCTGGGGATATGCGCCGGTCACGCCGGGTTTCGAGCCCTTTGCCGAACCCGTGCAGCCCTTTTTCGGCCTTATCATCGTTGCCTGCGACCGCGGCATCATCCGTCAGTCGCTCGAGGGCCTCTATATCCATGACGACAATGGCGTGGAGGAAGTCGTGGTGACGGGCCATTCGGGCCGGGCTGCGGAATTCATGCAGGTCTATGACGCGGTGTTCAACGACACGCCCAGCTTTCACGACGGACGGTGGGGCAAGGGTACGGTCGAACTCTGCCAGGCAATCGAAGAGTCGGCCAGGGAAGGCCGTCCTATCGACCTCAAATACCAGGTCGCAGTCGGCGACGAGCCGGCCTGACACGAACCGCATTACGGAGATTATCATGGCCACCGCCCTCATGAACCACCCCGAGATCGAGACCGACGATCTCCACCGGCTCGTCGATCCGGCCCGCGGCATCGTGAACAGCCGCGTGTTCAACGATCCGGAGATCTACCAGCGCGAACTGACCCAGATCTTCATGAAGACCTGGACCTATGTCGGTCATGAGGCGCAGATTCCAAACGCCGGCGATTATGTGACCGCATTCATCGGCGAGGATGGCGTTATCGTTTCGCGCGGCAGGGATGGCGACATCAATGTGCTGCTCAATTCCTGTCGGCATCGCGGCCTTGCTGTCTGCTCGTCGGATCGTGGCAATGCCAGCCTGTTCCGATGTCCCTATCACGGCTGGACCTATGGGCGCGACGGCGCGCTTCTGGGTGTCCCCAAGATGCAGGAGGCCTATCACAACGAGCTCGACAAGGCGTCGCACGGCCTGGTCCGTGTGCCGCGTGTCGAGATCTATCGTGGTTTCATCTTCGCCAACTGGGACTATGGTGCCGTTTCGCTCGAGGACTATCTCGGTCGCGACATGCTCTGGTATCTCGACATTCCGATGGTCGGGGCCCTTGGCAATCTGGTCCCGATCGGCCCCGTGATGAAGTTTCGCATGAAGGCCAACTGGAAGCTCGCCTCGGAGAATTTCGCGGGCGACGACTATCACGTGCTGTCGACGCACGGTGCGGCATTCCGCATCGGCTTCCTGCCGGACTATGACCAGCTCGCTGACTACACCGCAAACTTTGACCATGGCCACGGCATGGGCGATATTCCAAAGCCCGGCCGAGCGATCGAGAACGATCGGGGCATGGCCCAGATGTTCGGTCCGGACGCTGCGGCCTATGTCGAGGCGTTCAATGCGCGCGTCCGCGAGCACCTTTCCGAAAGGCAGGCTGACGTCCACGGAATCGGCGAGGGCAATATCTTCCCGAACCTTTCATGGATCAAGTTCGGATGCTTTCATGCCTTTGGCCTCCTGCAATGGCTGCCAAAAGGGCCCGATGAAGTGGAGGTGTGGCAGACGACCTTCTTTGATTCGGGGGCCCCGCAGAGCATAAAGGACTATGCCCGGTCGCAGATGTCGCAGGAAAATGCGGCCGCAGGTATTTTCGGGCAGGATGACGGCGAGAATTTCGAACGGATCAGCGAAGTGCTTCGCGGGGCCGTCTGCGGAAAGCAGGATCTTCACTATGCAATGGGTCTTGGCCACGAGGATGAAGTGAAGGTCGAGGGGCTGCCCGGGCGATTGGGGCCGCACTACACCGAAGCCAACCACCGCAATTTTTACCGCTATTGGCTCAAGCTGATGACCGGACGGGAAGGCTGAAATGGGCGAATATCTGCTTGAGCTCCGGCCCGAGGTCGAAGCCTTTCTGTTCCATGAAGCGCTGTTGCTCGACGATCTGCGCTTCGACGAATGGCTTGCGCTTTTTGCGGACGAAGCACGCTACTGGATGCCGATCGCCGAGACGCTCGAATATCACCAGAGCCGCGTTTCCGCAGAGGGTGAATGGGCACTGGTTGAGGAGACGAAGGCATTCATGGCCAAGCGGCTGGAGCGAATGAAGACCGGTATGGCGTTCTCCGAACAGCCACGTTCGCGCACCCGGCACTATGTGTCCAATGTCCTTGTGAGCGCCGGCGAGGGCGGGACTGTGATCGCACGTTCGAACATCCTCGTCTTTCAAGGCCGCCGCGACAGAAAGGGTGAGTTCTTCGCAGGCTATCGGCTCGACTCCCTGGTCCGCCATGACAGCAGCTGGTTGATCACGGAGCGGCGCGTGTTTCTCGATCAGCGGGTCCTGCCGCGCGCGCTGTCGGTATTCCTGTGAGCGCCAGCTTCTGGGCCGAGGCCATGGGGGCCGAGACGCGTTTCACCGATGTTGGCGGCCATCGCACCCGTAGCGTCGTTGCCGGACAAGGTGCTCCAGTCATCCTACTGCACGGCATAACCGGCCACGCCGAAACGTGGATCCGCAACATTAGAGCGCTTTCTGTCCACCATCAGGTCCACGCACTCGACATGCTGGGCCACGGCCTCACCGCAAAGCCCGACATTCCCTATTCGATCGCGTCGCTTGGCGAGCACGTCCTTGCGTACATGGATGCCATAGGCGCGCCTTCAGCGATTATTGTCGGGCAGTCGCTGGGCGGCTGGGTCGCGGGCTGGGTCGCGGTCAATCACCCGGATCGTGTACGGGGCTATGCCTGCGTCACCGGTGCGGGGCTGGAGGTGTCGGCAGACGCCGCCGCGCTGACCCAAAAGATCGGTGCCAAGGTCGCCAGTGCCACCGCCAGTGCGACCAGCGCGCCGACACGCCAGAGCGTGCGCGCCAGGCTCGAATGGCTTATGCACGACGCCAGTGTCGTGACCGATGAACTCGTTGAAACGCGCTTTAGAATCTATGCCGACCCCGCGTTCATGGCGATTTCGGAGAGGATGGTCGGCGAGCTCACCGGAGGCGGGGCTTGGACCCTGACCCGCGAACGGCTTGCCGCCATTGCGTGTCCGGCGTTGGTCCTGTGGACACGGCAAAACCCGACCATGCCCTGGGACGTGGGGCACGAAGCAAGCCGCATCATTCCCGGCGCTTCATGGTATCTGATGGAGGACGCAGGCCATTGGCCGCAGTTCGAAAAGCCCGCCGAGTTCAATGGCGTGCTCCTCGATTTTCTTCGTCGGCTGTAGACAGCCCATGGCTCATCTCTTCGCTGGCTATGCAACATCGCACACTGGGATGATGATCCGCACCTTCGACCGGGAGGATCCTGTACCTCTCCCAACCTTTCAGCGCTGCGCCGCGCTGGGCGCCATGATCGGTCGCGCGATCGAGGCGCGGGCAAGAACATCCTCGCAGCCCAGTCATAAACGACTCCACCGCTCGGCGACTGTGGGATCGTGAGGTAGCGCAACTGGCGTGTCGCACCGAGAATCGACGCGTTTTCAGTGTCTACAACCACCCGCGCACAGGTCTCCTAGGTGTTCAATTCCGGCATTTGATTGAGCATCAATTCCTTCAGCGGCACATTGGCATTGGCCAGCTTCGCCACATCCGGGCTTAGGTGTGCATCCACCAGCTTGCGGCCCTGGACAAAGTCCTTGACCACATTGACGCAATCGAGGGCAATAACGCGACCCTTCTTGAGATAAATTACTGAAAAGCTCCGCGCTTCGGGGCACCCACGTACTACCGTCTGATCATATCCAACCGAAAGCCCGGCGGTTTGCAGCCGCAGATCATACTGGTTGGACCAGAACCACGGGAAGGCGTGATAAGGCTGCGGATCGCCGCAGATTGCCTTGGCCACGCATGTCGCCTGATCATTGGCGTTCTGCACCGATTCCACGCGCATCATCGTGCCATCGGCGTAATCGCAAGCAAAAGTGGCGCAATCCCCGATGGCATAGACGTCTGCCAGCGAGGTGCGGCAGTGATCGTCCACATCCACACCAAGGCTGCCGGCAGCGCCCGCCGCCAGCAGCGGGCCGACCGCAGGGACTATGCCGATGCCGACGATGACCGCTTCTGCCGGAATGACGCTGCCGTCTACCAGCTTCACGCCGGTAACGCGGCCCCCCGTTGCGCCTTTAACGCCCTCCAGCGAATCCACACCCACGCCGGTGCGCAGATCGACACCATGATCGCGGTGTTCCTTTTCATAGAAGGCGGAAAGTTCCGGCCCGGCAACGCGCGCGAGCACGCGGGGCAGGGCTTCCAGCAGGGTCACCTTGCAATCCAGCTTGGTGAGCACGGCGGCGGCTTCCAGCCCGATATAGCCGCCGCCGATCACCGTGATATTATTCACGCCGCCTTCAATCTCGCCCATCAGCCGGTCGCAATCCTCACGGGTGCGTACCGCGTGGACACCGGCCAGCTGCGCAACGGGGATCGGCAAGCGGCGCGGATCGCCACCTGTGGCCCACACCAGCGTACCGTAGGTGAAGATGGAACCATCGGACAGCGTCAGCGCCTTGGCCGCCGGATCAATCGCAGTTACTTCGGTACTGAGGATCAGCTTGATGTCCTTGTCCCCCCAAAATTGCGGCGGGCGGATGTAGAGCCGGTCAAAGGTCTTTTCGCGTGCGAAATATTCCTTGGACAAGGGCGGGCGCTCATAGGGCGGTTCCGGCTCGCGCCCGATCATGGCAATGCTGCCGGTGAACCCGTGTTGGCGCAGGGCGATGGCGCATTGCGCCCCACCATGACCCGCTCCAACGATAACGACATCAGCTTTCATCATGTGATGGATCCCCCTCGATGTGCGGGCGCATTTCGCCGAAAAGCGCGGCGCGTTAATTGTACGTGCCCATCGTAAGGGTAAAACGCCTATGTGCAGCCATACCCTGTGCGGAATTTTCTCTTCAGTTATTAGATTTTTCCCCTGATCTCTGGGATTGAGCAAGATCCAGCGCAACATCGACGATCATGTCTTCCTGTCCGCCGACCATCTTGCGGCGACCCAGTTCGACGAGGATCGTCCGCGTATCCAGCCCATGTTCTGCGGCAGCCTTTTCCGCATGGCGCAGGAAGCTGGAATAGACCCCGGCATAGCCCAGCGTCAGCGTTTCGCGATCCACACGCACCGCGCGGTCTTGTAGGGGCCGCACCAGTTCCTCGGCAGCATCCATCAGCGCAAACAGGTCGCAGCCATGGTTCCAGCCATAGCGATCGGCAGCGGCGATGAACACTTCAAGCGGTGCATTGCCCGCGCCTGCGCCCATGCCGGCGAGGCTGGCATCGACGCGAATCGCGCCATTTTGTACTGCGACGATGCTGTTGGCGATGCCGAGCGACAGATTGTGGTGGGCGTGAACCCCGCGCTGGGTTTCGGGCTTGAGCACGCGGTCGTAAGCCTGACAGCGCGCGGCATATTCATCCATGTTCATCGCACCACCGCTGTCAGTAACATAGACGCAATGCGCGCCGTAGCTTTCCATCAGCAGCGCCTGCTGGGCGAGCGCATCCGGCTCGCTCATGTGGCTCATCATCAGGAAGCCGGAGACATCCATGCCCATATTGCGCGCTGCTTCAATGTGCTGTTTGGAGACGTCCGCTTCGGTGCAATGGGTGGCAATGCGGACCGAGCGCACGCCAAGATCATAGGCGCGCTTCAGATCATGGACCGTGCCGATGCCGGGGAGCAGCAGCGTGGTCAGCACAGAGTGTTCGAGCACTTCGGCAACCGCGCCGATCCAGTCCCAGTCGGTATGGGCACCGAAGCCATAGTTGAAGCTGGAACCCTGCAAGCCATCGCCATGCGCGACTTCGATGGCGTCCACCTTGGCCTTGTCGAGCGCGCGGGCGATGACCTGGACATGGTCCAGCCCATACTGGTGGCGGATCGCGTGCATACCGTCGCGCAGCGTGACGTCCTGGATGTAAAGTTTTGTCTGGGTCGGATCAAAAGTCACGCTGCCATCCTTTCGGCGATACGTTCAGCGGTGCGCAGCGCAGCCGAGGTCATGATGTCAAGATTACCCGCATAGGCTGGCAGATAATGCGCCGCGCCTTCGACCTCGAGGAAGACCGAGACCTTGAGCCCAGTGAACTGGGTCTTTCCGGTTTCGGCCATCTCGGGAATGTGCAGCGGGCGGTTGGAGCCGATATGTTCAAACTGCACCGCCTGCTTCAGCCGGTAGCCGGGAACGTAGGTTTTTACCTCCTCGACCATGGCCTCAATGCTCTGGCGGATGACGTCCTGATCGGCCTCTTCGCACAGGCAATAGACGGTATCGCGCATGATCAGCGGCGGTTCGGCTGGATTGAGCACGATGATCGCCTTGCCGCGCGTCGCCCCGCCGACGTCGACGATGGCCTGGCTGGTTGTTTCGGTGAACTCGTCGATGTTCGCGCGGGTGCCGGGGCCAGCGCTTTTCGAGGCGATCGAGGCGACGATCTCGCCGTAATGCACTTTGGCGACGCGGTTGATCGCCGCCACGATCGGGATCGTCGCTTGCCCACCGCAGGTCACCATGTTGACGTTGGGCGCATCGAGGTTGTCAAGCCCATTTACCGGCGGAATGACATACGGCCCGATCGAGGCTGGCGTCAGGTCGATCACCCGTTTGCCGTGGGTTTGCAGCACTGCATTGTGATGCTTGTGTGCTCCGGCCGACGTGGCATCGAACACGATTTTGATGTCGGCGAATTCGGGCATCGAAACCAGCCCATCGATACCCCCGGCTGTTATCGCAACGCCCATGCGCTCAGCTCGTTTGAGGCCGTCGGATTCGGGATCTATGCCGACGAATGCACCTATCTCCAAGGTTTTCGACAGGCGCATGATCTTGATCATCAGATCGGTGCCGATGTTGCCCGAGCCGATGATGGCTACCTTTGTTTTGCCGCTTGGGGTCTTGCTCATGGGTTTCAAGCCTTTGTGTATGTGAAGCTGGCTTCACCCAGCCCGCCGACAATCGCGCGGACATGGTCGCCGGGATTGAGCGCCACCATCGGGCCGAGCGCACCGGCCAGCAGGATGTCGCCGGCCTTCAGCGGTTCGCCGCGGCGGGCGAGCGTCTGGGCCAGCCATGCGGCGGCGTAAAGCGGGTGGCCGAGCGCTGCAGCACCTGCGCCAAGCGAGACTATCTCCCCGTTGATCTCCATGACCATGCCGCAGGTGAATAAATCGAGCCCCGGGAGCGGCTTGCCCTCCTTCGCGAGCACGAAGAACGCGGAAGAGCCGTTGTCGGCCACTGTGTCGGCAAAGCTGATCTTCCAGTCGGCAATCCGGCTATCGACGATCTCGATCGCGGCATGGACGGACGCCACTGCTGAAGCGACCATCTCCGGTGTCGTGTAGGGATCGGGCAGGTCCTTGCCCAGCACGAAGGCAATTTCTGCCTCAGCCTTGGGCTGGATCGCGCGGGCGGAATCCAGCGTGCCGCCATCGGTGACAGCCATGTCATCGAATAACACGCCGAAGTCCGGTTGATCGACGCCAAGCTGCATCTGAACCGCCTTGGCCGTCAATCCAGCCTTGCGCCCGACGATGCGGCGGCCCTGTGCCTCCCAGAACCGGGTGTTGATCGTCTGCACCACATAGGCGCCGTCGGCGTCGACCGGGTCCAGCCCGTCGCGCATCGGCGGCACAACGCCGCGCGAATAGGCATTGCGCAACCGGCGGGCGAGATCTTCGTGGGAGGGGGTGGTCATGGCTGTGATCCTCTCTGTCACCATGACCGATACGGCGTGATAGAGGTTGGCACCAGTGCCCTTTGTCGCTATGTTCTCACATTATGAGAGATGGAACGCCGCATATCCTGTCGCTCAAGCGTACGTTGAGCATGCTCGAAGCGGTAATTACCGATGGCGGGCACAGCAGTGTGTCTGAACTTGCCCGCGAGATCGGCATGCCGATTGCCACGGCGCACCGTCAGGTGACGACGCTGGTAGCAGAAGGCTATCTTACGCCTGCGGGTGGCGGACGGCATGTTGCAGGCTCGCGGCTGCTGGGATTGCTCCACCGTCTCGATGAGAAGCAGGTCGTCGCCAATGTCGCTGCGCCCTTGCTTCACCATCTGGCAGCCCGGGTGCGCAGCGTCGTGCAGCTTGGCACGTTCGAGAATGACATGGTCACGTACCGGATCAAGACCGGGCGCGGTGCGACCGACCTTTTTACCCGCGTCGGTATGCAGTTGGAGGCTTACTGCTCAGGCATTGGCAAAGTGCTTCTGGCCCACCTGCCAAAGGGCGAGCAGGAAGCCTACCTGTCTGGCGGGCCCTTTGTGGCTCTGACGGAACGAACCATCGTTGATCCTGATCGGTTGCGCCAGGAACTCGATGCCGTTTTTGAGCAGGGTTATGCCATCGATGGCAATGAGATTGC
Source organism: uncultured Sphingobium sp. (assembly GCA_964351385.1). Taxonomy (GTDB): domain Bacteria; phylum Pseudomonadota; class Alphaproteobacteria; order Sphingomonadales; family Sphingomonadaceae; genus Sphingobium. The sequence continues at coordinate 9,141 of CAYGOH010000055.1, forward strand.
GCGCGGCCTGCGTTGCATGGCGGTACCGCTGCGCAAGAGTGATGGCACCACGCTGGCGGCGATTTCGGTGTCACAGGCGGATGGTGTCAAAGGACGAATCGGCGATGGTAAGCTCTTGCTGCTGTTGCGCGAAACTGCCCAGTGCATCGAGCAAAGCGCCTTTGGCCAGTCTCGCTCGCTTTAGACGAGCCCGCGTGCGAGGACTTGTCGAGCAAGTTCGCGATTAACTGGTATATCGACCCCCAGGGCATCGCTAAACCGCAGGACGGTTCGGCCCCAGTGCATTATTGGGACACAGATTGGGTCCGTCCCCGCAAAGGGGCGGAATGCGACATAGGAATTCTGGCAAGGTATTGAGTTGCTGATAAATTCCCTCATTTTCATTCCCCCATTTACGGCCTGGTTTCAGAGGCCCTGTTTCAGGGGGAGGATACCGAAGCTGTCTGCAAGCTTCTTGTCGGAGAAATCGTATTCGCCCAGCATGTTGATGTGCGCCCAGGATTGCGGCGAATGGGCCTTGATACTCTGCATCATTTCGGCGTGCGTTTCGGGATCGGCGGCGCGTAGCCTGGTTTCGAGATAGAGATAATTCCAGCAGATGATGGCGTTCTTGATCAGGCGGTTGCAGGCTTCGGCTACCTGCTGATCCTCCTGGACGGTAAAGATGAACTCACGCGGACTGCCGACGGCCACCGCTCGGGTAAACCGGTTGGCCAGTTCGACCTTGTTGAGCATGGCTTCGATATCCATTCGCAGTTCGACGCCATCGATGTAGCGCAGGATGAACAGGGTTTTGACGATGCGTCCGAAAGCTTTGAGGGCGGTGTAAAGACTGTTCTGCCTGGAATATGAATTGAGCCGCCGGAATATATCCGACGCCGTGGTTTCCTTGAGCCTGATGGTGACCATGAGCCGGAGAATTTCGTCCCAGTGGGTACGGATGATGTTTTCGTCAACATATTTGTCGGGTTGGACGGCCCAGTTCTTCCGATTTTCGTGCGTCATGGACCTGAAGCCATACAGGGTTTGATGCTTCAGGCCGTTGATCCTGGGGGCATAGGCAATGTCGATGAGATAGGTGGCGCCGAAGATCGCTTCGGAATAGCCATGGGTGTCCGTCGAATGGATCGTCGATTTCACCACGTCGTTGTGCATCAGACCGTCGATGACGTAGGCGCTGTCGCGTTCGGCGGCGCTGAAGACGGTGGAATACCAGAGCAAGATCTTGTCGCTGACATAGGTGTAGGCGCTGCTTCCCTGACCTTTCCCAAAATATTTGAAGGAATGGCTGGCATCGAGGCTATCGCCGGTTACCTCGAACTTCTGGCCGTCACTGGCCGTGTGGGTCTCACCGGCATGGCGCCGGTAGATTTCCGGGAGATCGAGGCTGTCCATGAGGGCGAGGATGCGATCGTTGGCAGCAACAAGATTTTCGCGGGAGAAGTGCCAGTTGACGGCGTGATCCAGAGCGTCCTCCTTGATCGCACCGGATATTCGGGCCATTTTCCGCAGGCCGATCCCGCATCCCAGGCCAATGACGCCGGCCAGGAGAACGGCGGTCGAAACCGGGCGGGCGTATTGCTGGCGCAGATGCGACAGGCTGTCGGCAAAACCGCTAGCGACGTTGACCGTGTTGAGGATCTCGGAGAGCGGCACATAGTGCCGTTGCGGAAAGAGCCTGGAAAGGGCAGTCGTCTCGATCTCCTCCTGCTTGGGCGTGTTGAGCTTGATGTGGCCGGCAGCCGCGACCGTCGCATGAAGGTTTCTGCCGTCTGCGATATTGCTGTTGGTGAGGAGAAACTGGTCGCTCAGGGCTTGCTTCAACGTCGCAAGCACGGCGTTCGGGTCCGAGAAACGCGCCATTCCGGCGCGTTCCAGTAATTGCTCACGATCGCGCTGCCAGCGCTCTGTCCCGATCAGATAGCTATCCAGGGGCTGATATCTGTGAGATTGGGGCAGGTTTACACCGCCGGCTTTGATCGCCCTGGCGACGTGCTGGAACAGCATGACCTTATAAAGCGACGGCCTGAATTCCGCGCCACTTCCCACGGCCTTGCGCTCGTCGGGATCGAGAAAGCCTGATGGCGCCGATCGCGTCACCTGGCCATCGGCCTTGCGGAAATGCACCAGCGCCGCCAGCAGCGGCTTGATATGTGTTTCCGTCTGGAAGGACAGAGACTTCATGACACCCGACACCTGGTTTTGCAGGCGTCGGGATCTGGCTTCAAGAATGTCGTAATAGCGGGCGTCCTCGTTCTGCGATACGCTCGCGTCATCCTTCATGTCTTTCAGAATGGCATCGGACAACACTGGCGCCGCATCGACCGGGAACAGCAAGAGATGCAGGCTCTGCAGCTTGTCAGCGTCTGTGAGGTCGTCGGCTTCGAACACACCGCGCAGGGTGGCCATGGCCGATTGGAAATGATCTTCGAAAGCCTGTATCTGGGCCCGGAGCTTTGCGGCCTGAGACTTTCTCTCGACATAGCACCAGTCCTTGAACTCGCGGCTTGCCGCAGTCTCGGTAGCCTTAACGGAGCTGAGTAGCGTGGCCACCAGATTGTCCTGCAGCGAGAAGTATTGATGGACGACGAAGGCGATGAGGTGAAGATAGCGGTCTGCCGGCTTTCGACGCCGCAGATCGTGGGGATCCGATTTCATGACGGCAAGCGCGTAATTGCGGGCGCTGCTTCGATCCCAACCCAGGGCCGTAATGACCGGTTCGAGCTTGTGAAACAGGTCGGAGAGCTCCGTGTGATTGGCCAGCCTGTCCTTGACCGAACGGGGACGAACGGATTGTGAATTCTGCTTGAGGGCCGCCAGACGGCTCCGCGCGATCCCGTCTGTTTCCTCACCATCACCCAGAAGCAGGTCGAGTTCCCGGCCGAGTGCCGGTGGCAGGTGGGCATCGACCAGAGCCATCTCGCGCGTTCTGGACCGCCCGATCGCCAACAGGATCAAATCCTGCAGGCGCCGGTAGCCCGGCAAGGCAATCCGATTTGTCAGCAGATGGTCGACGGCAGCCTGGAAGATAACCTTCGGTTTCGTGAGCCCTGACCTTCTGGTCGATCATGAGAGACAGATGCGCTTCACCATCGCCACCGAGCGTCCGGAAACCGGCCAGGCGCTCTATTATCCGCTCGTGGCGTTGACGTGTCCGGTCGGGATAGGCGGCGGGTGCAAACATTCCCGCGTCATGCCCCAGCCGACTGGAGACATGTGCAATGTCGTTGTCGTGGAATGTTTCGGGGGCAAAGCAGCGCCGGCCATGACGGAAGTAGCCGGCATTTAAACAGAACCCGACCTGGTGGGCTGGATCCCGCAGTCGCTCGATCTCTTTTTGAAAGCCGAGTGGCAAATCGAAGGCAGCCTTGCGCTGGGCAGCGTTCATCCGGGGCGGTGTGTCGAAAGCGTTCTGTTCGCCGGGCGAGAGAATTTGCATGCGTGGCATAAGCTGCGTCTCTTTTCGTTTTGGATAGGGTTTGCTATCCTTTATCTGTGAGACGGGATATGATACAAAATCGATCATGCTGGCGGGCTGTTTCGCCAGCGTCACACAAACGACCGTCTGTGAAACACTCATGAAGCTCGGATATGCGCGGATTTCCAAAGCAGACGGCTCGCAGACCCTCGACCTTCAGATGGATGCGCTCACGGCGGCCGATGTCACTCCCGACCACGTCTACAAGGACGAAGCGTCTGGAAAGCGGGATGATCGTCCGGGGCTGGAAGCCTGCCTGAAAGCGCTACGGCCAGGCGACACACTTTATATATGGAAGCTTGACCGGCTGGGACGCGATCTCAAGCATTTGGTCAGGCTCTGTTGCAAAGATTGGCGGCAGTCAGAGGTAGGCTGTCGCTCTGCGCCGA